>JAFQZB010000071.1 GCA_017406175.1 Selenomonadaceae bacterium
CCTGAAAACAGCCCGCGCACATCATGCAGACAAGACTTAGCACGGCGATAAAAATCCTTTGCATTTAAATCTTGCTCTCCCCGACCTTGTCGAACGTCTCCAAAATCTCGCGTTCGGGTTCGGCGTCGAACTTGCTGACGAGGTAAATTGCAATCAGCGCGAAGACGAAGCCAGGAACGATTTCATACAGCCCGAAGAGTGCAAGTTGTTTCCAAACAAGCACAGTGACGCCGCCGACGATTATACCAGCGATGACGCCGCGACGGGTCGTGCGTTTCCAAAACAGGCTCATAAGCAACGCCGGACCAAATGCCGCGCCGAAGCCCGCCCAAGCATAAGCCACCATGTCGAGGATAAAACTATCGGGATTGAAGCCGAGGAACACTGCGATTGACGCGATGATTAAGACCGAGGCGCTAGAAATCCAAACCAGCTCCGCTTGGTCGGCGTCTTTACGGAGCAAAGTCTTGTAGAAGTCTTGCGCGAAAGCCGACGCCGCGACCAATAACTGACTTGACGCCGTGGACATGATAGCCGCGAGCACTGCGCTTAACATTAAGCCGGCGATTATCGGCGGGAACAGCTGATTCGTCATGACTAGGAAGACAGTTTCGGCGTTGGTGCCTTCAAGCGGTGTCGTCAAGTAGACCGTGCCGACCATGCCGATTGCCACCGCCGCCGCTAAGCTCAAGATAACCCACGTCATTGCAATTCGCGTTGCTTGCGGTAGTTCACTCGTGGACTTAATTGCCATGAACCTAACCAAGATATGGGGCTGACCGAAGTAACCGATACCCCACGCCAGCAAAGAGATTAACTCAATGACGCCCATAGTCGAGCCGTCAGGTTTAGTCAGCGGTTGGAGCATCGACTCTTTGTAAGCGGAGATAGCTGAGACCGTATCGCCGAAGCCGCCTAAGCTCATTGCCGCGCAGGTTGGGACGATTAGGATTGCAAAGAACATCATCACGCCCTGAATAAAGTCCGTGCGACTGACAGCGAGGAATCCGCCAATCAGCGTATAGAAGACAACCGAGCCTGCGCCGAGGAAGATTGCGTATTGGAAGGGCATACCAAAGACCGTTTCAAAGAGCTTGCCCGCCGCCACGAAGCCCGACGACGTGTACAGGATAAAAAATATCAGGATAAAGATTGCCGGAACGATTCGCAGTAAGTTGCTCGTGTCGTGGTAGCGGTTCTGCAGGAATTCGGGCAGCGTCAACGAGTTGCCCGCAAGCTCCGTATATCGCCTAAGACGCGCCGCCACGAATTGCCAGTTAGCCCACGTGCCGATTGCAATGCCGATAGCAATCCAGCCCGCATTGAGTCCAGCGAGGTATGCAAAGCCCGGCACGCCCATAAGCATCCAGCCGCTCATATCGGACGCCTCAGCACTAAGCGACGTGACCCACGCGCCGAGCTTGCGGTTTCCTAGGAAGTAATCGCTCATGTTCTTCGTGCGCCGGTAGTAGTAAACGCCAATCGCCATCATCAAGCCTATATACAGCACGAAGGCGTTGATAATCATTACATCATTAGTCAAACAAAATCATCTCCTCTCTATAACCGCGCCATTATAACCGCTTATTCGGCAGCCCGCAAGGTTTTTATAACGTAGCTGGGCAGGGCGAAGGCTCCCGCGTGTATCTTCGTGTTGTAGTAATTCGTCTGCAGGTTAAGCGAGTTCCAGCGGGCGAAGTTGACATCGTGGGTCGGGTGAAACTTCTTAGACGCGAACCCGAAGAGCCATTGCCCCGCCGGATATGTCGGAATGTGAATCTGATAGACGCGCACGACAGGAAAGGACGTTGCAAGGCGTTTATTTGCTCGTTGCATGGCGGCGGCGTCCAAGGAGTAAAACGGATTCTCGTGCTGATTAATCATGATTCCGCCCGCGTGCAAGGCGTTAAAGCAGTTGCCGTAGAATTCTTTGGTAAAAAGCCCCTCGCCCACGCCGAACGGGTCAGTTGAGTCTACGATAATCAAATCGTACTCGTCGGCTTTTCGGCGAATGAACTTCAGCCCGTCAGCAAAAAAGATTTCGACGCGGGGATTGTCGAGGCAAGCGGCAGTCTGCGGAATAAACTTCTTGCAGGCCCGCACGACCGTTTCATCAATCTCCACGAGGTCAATCTTTTCTATCGTGTCGTATTTGAGAAGCTCACGAGCCGAACCGCCATCGCCGCCGCCGACCAATAACACCTTGCGGACGTCTGGATTAACGCACAGCGGCACATGCGTTATCATCTCGTGATAAATGAATTCGTCGCGTTCGGTTATCATGATTCGCCCGTCGAGGACGAGTATCCGCCCGAACTCCGCCGAATCAAAAATATCTACGCGCTGAAATTCGCTGACCTCGCTGAACAGTTGCTTATCGACCTTCAACGAGAAGCGGACGTTTGGCGTGTGTTGCTCGCTGAACCAAAGCTCCATTTAAAAACCTCCTGACATGTGATAAAATTTTCGCGGTGATTAATAATGAACGACATCAAAGCTAGGATACGAGAGCTACGCGCCGAGCAACGAGACCGCGAACGCTACAATAAAAATGTGCGCGAACAAATCGAACGGGAAGAACGCAAGCTGATTCTAATGGATAGGGAAATGGAAAAGATTCGGAAAGACATTCGCGACCTCAAGAGCACGATAAATTACCTGCGGGAAAACTTTACGTCGTCATGACTTGCAAACGTTTAATCGTCATGTCTTCTGGACCGGTAATCTGGCAGCCCTTGCGTTTGGCGTAGCGGACATAATCTAAAATCTCGCGGGTGATTCTCTCGCCTGGAGCCAATATCGGAATGCCCGGCGGATAGCACATCAGAAATTCCGCCGCCGTCTTGCCGACAGTCCCCTTGAGCGGCAGAGAAATTTTATCGGCGTAGAAGGCGTCCTTGGGTGCGGCGTCTACAATCGGGTCAATGTACTCGACCTTCATCAGCCGCGACGGGTCTTTACGATAAATCCGTTTAATGTCGGCAAGGGCACTGACGAGACGTTCAATATCTTTGACGCGGTCGCCGACGGAAACATAAGCCAAAATGTTTGCAATGTCTCCGAACTCAAGCTGAATGTCGTATTCGTCGCGGAGAATGTCATAGACCTCGACGCCAGCCAAACCAACCGCCCGCGTGAAGATTGAAAGCTTCGTTACGTCGAAATCGTAAACCGCGCTGCCGTCAATCAGCTCCTTGCCATAAGCATACCAGCCGCCTAAGAAATTAATCTCGTCGCGGGCGTATTCGACTAGCTCAATCACCTTGTCGAAGATTTCAGAGCCGCGCAGAGCTAAATTCCGCCGTGAAATGTCTAGGCTTGACATAAGCAGATAAGAACCGCTCGTGGACTGCGTGAGGTTTATAATCTGGTGGACGTAGCCGGCGTTTATATCCTTGCCCGTCAACAGCAATGAACTTTGCGTAAGCGAGCCGCCGGACTTGTGCATAGAGACTGCCGCCATATCCGCGCCAACCGACATTGCCGAAGGCGGAAGTTTATCGCTGAAGTAAAAATGCGTGCCGTGCGCCTCGTCCGCCAAAAGTTTCATGTCGTGCGCGTGGGCGACCTCGGTTATCGTCTTAATATCGGAGCAAATCCCGTAGTAAGTCGGATTGTTTACGAGCACCGCCTTAGCGTCGGGATTATTTTTTATGGCGGCGATGACTTCCTCGACCTTCATGCCAAGAGATATTCCTAAGCGTTCGTCGACTTGCGGATTGACGTAGACGGGCACGGCTCCGCAAAGAATCAGCGCGTTAATCGCCGAGCGGTGAACGTTACGCGGAAGGATAATCTTATCGCCAGGCTTGCACGTGGAAAGAATCATCGCTTGCACCGCCGAAGTCGTCCCGCCAATCATGAAGAAACTATGCGCCGCCCCGAATGCCTCCGCCGCTAAAATTTCCGCGTCTCGAATCACGCTGACGGGGTGGCAAAGATTATCTAGCGGCTTCATCGAGTTGACATCGACATCAAGGCACGCTTGCCCTAAGAAGTCCGCTAGCTCCCGATTGCCGCGCCCGCGTTTGTGTCCAGGCACATCGAAGGGCACTAGCCTTGCCGCCTTCATCTTAGTCAACGCCTCCAATATCGGTGCGCGGTCTTGCGTTAAGTATTCGTCTCTCAATTTCATCACCCGTCCTAAATAAAAAGCAGGCGACCTTTTACAGTGCCCGCTTTTTACTATTAAGTTTGATTAGTCTTAGCCCTCGCCCCTCAATTATAACGACGCATTGGAATTCTTGCGGCGGCACTCTCGTAATCAATGCCCGGCGGCACATACAGAACGATTTTGCTTGAAACCATTTCCGCCCGCCCGTCAATCATGTAGACTGCACCGATAACGAAATCGCCGATACGTTGCTGTTCGATTTCGTCCACGCCCTCGAAATTCACGATAACTGCATTGTGCTTTAGTAGGTCGTCGGCTATCTGCTTAACTTGGTCGTCGTACTTTGTCGGGGCGTAGATTTTCATTGTGAGCTGAGGAGTTTTAACGACTGCTAGGCTCGGTCTTACGGAAGGATCCGAAGTGTTGCTATTGTAAGCCTCGTAACGGACGCCGCCCATGCTCGTTACGCCGTTATCTGAGGTGCTAACCATGCCGCCCGTATGCGTGAACTTCATCGAACCGTTGCCGAAGTTCTGTCCAACGCCTATTGCTTGCTTGTCCGCCTGGAAAGTTTGCGAGGCAGGCTGTGCAGGTTGTTGTTTAGGTTCCTGCGTGGTCTTAGGTTCTTCCGCTTTGGCTTCGGCTTTCTTTGTCTCCTTGATGTCTTCTTCGTCGTCTTGTGGCGGCTCCAGCGGCATGATTATATCCGTAAGTTTCCTTATCCAGTCCATCACTATCATACATAATCGCCCTTCCAATAAATTTCTTTGCTCCTTGTAAGCGCGCCCATTTTACCACAGCATTTTACAATTTGCAAAGGGTTTTTCAAGTTTTTTTCAGGCGTCAATAAAAATCTTTGAGCTTAGCCGAGCAAGTCGGTTGGCGGAGCTTGCGCAATGCCTTTGCTTCGACTGTCTTAACGCTATCGCCGCTGACTTTGAACATCTTAGCGACCTCGTCCGTCGTGCGGGTCTTGCCGTCCTCCAAACCGAACCTTAGCGATAAAACTTTTCTCTCGTGCGGCGTCAACGTGTTCAAGACTTCGCCGAGTAGTTCATTCATCTGCAAATAATTCAAGTGGTCAAAGTGCGTGGGCGTTTTGCTGTCCTCGACTAAGTCCGCTAACGTCAAACCCTCGATGAAGTCACCCTCGACCGCGAATTTATCTTTATCCGTATAAGTCCTCTCGTCAATCGGCGTATCAAGCGAAACCGGCGCGGTTGCTTCCATTTCACGCAAGCCACGGACAATCGCCTTCTCGATGCATTCCTCCGCGTACTCGATAAAAGACTCTGAACCCTTCGTGGCGAACTTCTTAGCCGCCGTCATCAGTCCGATATTGCCTTCTTGAATCAAATCCGAGAACGAAACGCCGTAATCAGTATAATTCCTTGCAATGTTGACGACCAGCCGCAAGTTTGCGTTGACTAAATCCATTTGCGCATCTTCGTCGCCGTCAGCCGCCCTAAGTAGCAACGTATGGAACTCCTGAGCACTTAGCAACGGTATCTGCCGCACTTCCTCAAGATATAGTTTCACGTCCTCCGAAAATTCATTCCCCATAGCTTATACCGCCTTTACCAAAGAATTTTTTTCTGTGTTCGATAAGGCGGCGGTCAAATCCTTCACGCTTAGCAATTATTTTCGTGCATTCTTGGCTAAACGTCCGCGGGTCGTGCGGTCTAGGATTGCTTTGCGCAGGCGTATGCTCTTCGGCGTGACTTCGACAAGCTCATCATCGTTAATATATTCCATTGCCTGTTCCAAACTCATAAATCTCGGCGGCACAAGCCTAATTGCCTCATCAGAGTTGCTCGCTCGGATATTTGTCTGGTGTTTTTGCTTGCAAGGGTTAATATCAATGTCCATCTCGCGGGAATTCTCGCCGACTATCATGCCTTCATAAACTTTTTGCCCCGGCTCAATGAACATGACGCCTCTATCCTGCAAATTGAATATTCCGTAGCCTGTAGTCTCTCCTTGCTCGAATGCAACCAAACTTCCGCGACTGCGACCAGGAATATCGCCTTTATATGGCTCGTAGCCGTGAAAAACGTGATTCATTATCCCGTTGCCCCGCGTCGACGTTAAAAGTTCCGACCTAAACCCAATAAGACCTCGCGCAGGAATTAAAAAGTTCAGCCGCATATAGCCCGCGACGTTTTGCATGTTCTTTAGCTCCGCTTTGCGACGTCCTAAGCTCTCCATGACGGTGCCCATATAATCTTGCGACACCTCGACGGTTAAATTTTCTATCGGCTCGTATTTTTGCCCGTTGATTAGCTTGTAGACGACTTCGGGCTTTCCGATTTGCATTTCGTAGCCTTCGCGGCGCATAGTCTCAATCAAAATCGATAAATGCAGTTCGCCACGCCCGCTAACTTTAAAAACGTCCGCTGAATCCGTTTCCTCGACACGCAAGGCAACATTTGTTTGCGCCTCTTTGAAAAGTCTGTCGCGTATGTGGCGGCTCGTGAGATATTGTCCCTCTTTGCCAGCGAATGGACTTGTATTAACCCCAAAAGTTACACTCAAGGTCGGTTCGTCCACTCGGATTGACGGTAAAGCCTCTGGATGTTCGGCATCGGCAACCGTATCGCCGATTGAAACTTCACTTAGACCCGTCAACGCGACAATTTCCCCCATTTGCGCTTCAGGAGTCTCAACGCGGTTCAATCCGTCGTATGTGAAGACCTTTCCTATCTTAGCCTTCTTCATGCCGTGTTCGCTAATCATCGCAATCGTCTCGCCAGAACGAATTTTGCCGCGTTGCACTCGTCCAATAGCAATTTTGCCAACGTAATCATCAGCTTCAAGCGTCGTGACTACTAATTGCAACGGCGCGTCCAATTCTCCGGCGGGCGGCGGTATCTCTTTTAGTATCGTATCCATTAGCGGAACTAAATTATGGCTCTCGTCGTGAATGTCTAGCTTTGCAATGCCCTGCTTAGCCGCCGTATAGATTACTGGGAAGTCTAATTGCTCGTCGTCGGCGTCTAGCTCCATAAATAGTTCTAAAACTTCGTCGTAAACCTCATCTACGCGAGCTTCGGGGCGGTCTATCTTGTTTATCACGACGATTGGCTTTAATTTATGCTCCAAAGCCTTGCGGAGGACGTATTTTGTCTGCGGCATGGGTCCTTCAAAGGCATCGACGAGTAAAAGTACGCCGTCGACCATATTAAGCACTCGTTCGACCTCTCCGCCAAAATCCGCGTGCCCTGGCGTGTCGACTATGTTAATTTTGACGCCCTTATAAATAATCGCCGTGTTTTTGGATAGAATCGTAATGCCGCGTTCGCGTTCCAGGTCGCCTGAGTCCATGACGCGTTCGGCTACCTGTTCATTCTTGCGGAAAATATGACTTTGCTTAAGCATTGCATCAACCAGCGTAGTTTTGCCGTGGTCTACGTGCGCGATTATCGCTATGTTCCTGCGTTCGGAATTTACTCCCATTTTATTGCCTCCTTTTTGAACTTCGCTATTATACGTTCAATTATTTTCCCTTGCAACAAAAAAATCCCGCCGCGTCGACGGGATTAAATTTTTTAACAAATAATTGACAGCTTATTATTCAGCTTTAAGTCTTCTCGTTAATGATTCGGGTCAAACTCTCAACCAGAAATGCGAAACTCGTACGCGGCTCGGATTCCAATTTTGCAAGCTCTCGAATTGAATTGTATCCCGTATTGATTTCGTCCAGTCGTTGGAAAAATGATTCGGCTTGGTCTTTAACAAAGCTGAGCTTACGTTTTTTATCCGCTACAGCCTTCGACGTATCATTTTCCGGCAAAGTGGCAAGCAATTCATCTACCACGCTCAAAACCGCTTCATAATACCTTATCGCGGACTTGTCTATTGTCGCCGTGTCGAATTTTTCAAGTATCGTCTGATAATCAAGGTTCGCAGTAAGTTTTACATTCGACGTTTGCAAATCTGCGATTTTCGACTCGACAACTTCTAATTGCTGAATCATAGTAGGTTTTTCGATGAAAATCTTTCTGTAGAGCTGTGTTATCGCCTCGTCATTGAACAATGGGATTAAATTATTCTCCACAAAGACATTCAACGTGAATTGAAGCTTTTCTGTCTCCGTGTAGTAGTTATTCGATGGAGAAATGTTGTTTTCATAGTCGTTCGGAACATAAAACCTACTACACGGAATTACATAAACACTATCATTAGATATATCAGCCGTTGCACCGTTTTTTTCTATGTTTTTACTTGCAAAAATGTCATTATAATAAACACACCAATGATTCCAACTTATAACATAAGTGTAATCGCGATGAGAAGGAAAAGACTTATCCTCAATCATTTTCCATAATTCAAATGGTGTAGGTATCTTCCAATCGCTGAATCCGCCCCAATTCTCCGAATTTATATTTGAAATCAATGTTTTTACTTCGGAATAGTCATTTGAATTTGAATATGCACCTTGATTGTTGTTTTTTAGATAAGGAAAGTAATTTAAGTTCGCCCAGAGGAGCGAGGTATCTCTATCCATTAAAATCTTAGGGTTGTTGGCGAAAAAGTACCACCGCTGAGCTTTAATCGCCTGCAAAATTCTTTCAATGTCAGTCATAATGACCACCTCCGCGCAGATTATAGCACATGCAGACAGATTTACAAAGAAAATTTGCTTTTGGAGCGTTGAAAACGGTTTTGGAGCTTTGAAAGTGCTTTTGGAGCTTGAAAACAGTTTTGAGGCTTCAAAAACGGTTTTGAGGGGCGATTTTAGGTGCAAATGGGAAAATCCAGAATATCGGATTTTTCAAAATGCTAAATGGCGTCAGGACGCGAAGTAATAAAAAAAGCCCCTGCTGAGGGCTTGATATGGGCTGAAAAATCCAGAATACAGGATTTTTATCCGAAATACCGGATTTTTCATGTTGGGCAAAAAAATCCCGCCTCATCGACGGGAAGAAAAATTTTTATCTCATGGCGCGGAGGATTTTTTCTGCGACGCCGTGCATTTTCCTAAACGAAGTCGAACAAGCCGCAACCCTAACGCCCAACTTCAACGGCACCGCAAATATTAAATCGTCGTGGAGCTTCTGACAGACGGCGGCGGGGTTGTCGGCGGGCACTGCGATAAAAAATCCGCCCTTATACGGCACGACACGCAATCCGCAAGCCTTAGCCTCGTCGACGAAAACATCTGCGCGGTGTTTGACCATCTCATAAAGGGCTTTGCGTTCATTTTCGTAAGTCGGCAACAAATTTTTATCGGCGGCGAGCTTGACTAGCAACGCTTGCGCCCCGCGATTGATATTCGACCACGTGGCACGACAAGAATATTTGCTAACGTCTTTGAACTCGTCGATAACCTTTGAATTGGCGGAAATACCGATTAATGCGCCGGTTCGTTGCCCGTAAAGCGTAAAACTCTTCGACATGCTGAACGAAATCATCACGAACAGATTATCCGGAAGGTCGCTGAACTTCTTCATAAAAGCTCGCGTGGAATTTTTTTCGCCGGCGAAGTCAATGTAAGCAATATCGACGAGCAGAGAAATTTTTTTACCGGTAGAAGTTTGCGCTTTGAGCACGTCGAGGACTTTATCCCATTCATCGTTGCTTAGGGCGTAGCCCGTGGGGTTATGTGCGGGCGAATTGATAATCACGAGCAAAGAATTTTGTTTTTTCAAGAGGGCGTCGACCTTAACCGCAAAATCGCTGATATTGAAGTTCAAAGCGTCGTCGAAGAGTTTAAAAGTCTCCAAACGCTTGCCAGTCTCGTTGCAAATCAAATCATACGTTCCCCAACGCCAATCGTGAGTTAAAACGGCGTCTCCGCGTTCAGCGTAATTAGCGATTGCGTGATGAATCGCTCCGGTGCCGCCAGAAGTCGCCACAGCTCCAAAAAATCCGCTAGGTTTGTTTTCTGCGAAGGTTAAATCAATTACGGCGTCCAAATAAGCGGGCAAACCGGAAATCGGCGCGTAGCTAACCAACTCATCGAATTCCATAGCGCGGAAAACTTTTTCGACGGTCGGGAGCGTCGCGAGCTTGCCTTCTTCGTCGAGAACTACGCCGATTGTCGCGTTAGTAACTTTTTCTGCCCCGTGAAGTTTTATTGCCTCGTTGCAAGCCTGGTTCGCGTCGAAAATTGCATCTTTTAACTTCCTACCCGCCGCATGTGTTGCTGTCATATTTAAAAAGCCTCCCAAAATTTTTTCCGCGCCGATTATATCAACTTGCGGGCGTTTAGCAAGTTTTCCGGGCATGTATTCAGGTATTCATTGACAAACTCCCCACGATGGCGGGGGATTCTGCTATCAACAATACTTGCCCAAAAATTTAGGTCTTACGGTATCTCCTGCATGGGTCGTTGCCCCAACCCTTCTTGCAAAATGTTTATTGCCGCGTTTCTGTCTCGGTCGTGTTCCACGCCGCATTTCGGGCATTTCCACTGCCGAATTTTTAAATCTTTTACTTGCGGATTCTTTTCTCCGCAGTAATGGCATATCTGACTTGACGCAAAATATCTCTCCACTTCAATTACAACCGTCCCGAATTTGCTTGCCTCGTACCTTAATATTTTCACGAAGTCACTAAAGCCCAAATCTGAAATTTTTCTGCCCCAAAGTCTTTGCATTCCTTTTACGTTCAAATTTTCAATGCAAATCGTGTCGTACTCAAGGCAAAGTCTTCGCGCCAATTTGAAGTGGAAATCGTGCCGCCGATTCGTCGTCTTCTTATACACTCTTGCAAGATTCAACCGCGCTCGTCGTCTGTTATTTGAGCCTTTGCACTTGCGCGACAATTCCCGCGACGCTTTGGCTATCAGCTTTGAACTTTTCGAGAAAAACAGCGGGCTTGTTATGTCTTTTCCGTCCGATGCCGTTAAAAACTTTTTTAATCCGAAGTCGAAACCGACGCTTTTACCTGTTCGCGTTTCTACTTCAAAATTTTTGGCGTCCGTCACGATGTAAACGTAAATATCGCCCAAACTGTCGCGCTTTATCGTCACTGTCTTGATTTTTCCACTAATCCGCCGTGACTGAAAGTATTTGTATCTTTGCCCGTTGATTGTAATCGTGCGGTTGTCTTCGTCGAGTTTCCAACCCGATTGTTTGAGTGTGAATGATTTATAACGTTTTACTTTTTTGAATTTCGGCGGCGAACAGCGAATTTTACGGTTTAAATTTCCGAAATACAAATCAAAGGCTTTGTTGATTCTTTCTACAACATCTTGCACTGCTTGTGAGCCGAATTCCAAAAGATATTTGAACTTAGAGATTTTCTTCAGCTTAGTCAAATGTTTTTTGAGCTTGTTTTGATTTAAAAACTTGCCAAACAATTTGTAGTAGCGATTGTGGAGGGCAATGCAATGATTATACGTCAAAGCCGCCGCATTTATCTGCATGTGGAGTTTGGCGTTGTGTTCCGACTTATAGAGTTTGAAACAAAATGTCTTCATTGCATTCACCCCCCTGTTACACATTTTAGCATTTAAAAAACAAAAATAATGTGCGCCTTATATACTCTTACGGCGCGGATAATAAAAAAACCCGCCTTTCGACGGGAAAAATTATTTCAGCCCATGTGAACGCCTTTAACCAGAAGACGAGCCTTAGCTCTGGCGAGTGCCGCCTCTGCTCTGTCAATATCAATGTCTTCGTGGGCTTTTGGCGACTGTTTATAGGCGGTGACACGTTCATTAGCGCGTTGATAGGCAGATTTAGCCCGTTCAACGTCAATATCGTCGGGAGCCTCCGCCGCGTCCGCTAGGATTGTAATTTTATCGGGCGTGACCTCCATAAAGCCGCCGCTGATAAAAAGTTTCGTCTCGCCGCCGCCTTCTTTAATCCTCATTGCGTGCGGGATAAGCTCCGTCAAAAGATTTGCGTGCTTGGGCAAGATTCCCAGCTCCCCGACAATCGAACGGGTGATGAGCATGTTAATATCTTTTGCGTAGACTTCGCCTTTGTCGGGCGTGGCAACCTCAAGCAGGATTGTGGCCATAAATCACGCCTCCTTGAGTTTCTCAGCCTTAGCAACGGCCTCCTCAATGCCGCCGACCATGTAGAATGCCGCTTCGGGCAAGTCGTCGTATTTGCCGGAAAGAATTTCTTTGAAGCCGCGAATCGTATCTTTAAGCGGGACATATTTGCCGGGCGAACCCGTGAAGACTTCCGCGACGAAGAACGGTTGCGATAAGAAACGTTGAATCTTCCTTGCGCGGCTGACTGTCAACTTGTCGTCGTCGCTAAGCTCTTCCATGCCGAGTATCGCGATAATATCTTGGAGTTCTTTATACTTCTGCAAGACCGCCTGCACGCCGCGAGCAACTTCGTAATGTTCGCGCCCGATTACGTTGGGGTCAAGGATACGGCTTGTCGAGTCGAGCGGGTCGACGGCGGGATAAATGCCAAGCTCCGCAATCTGTCGGCTAAGAACTGTCGTCGCGTCAAGGTGCGTAAACGTCGCGGCTGGTGCCGGGTCAGTCAAGTCGTCGGCGGGGACGTAGACCGCTTGCACGGACGTTATCGAACCGCGCTTAGTGGAAGTGATACGCTCCTGCAGTGCACCGACGTCGTTAGTAAGAGTTGGTTGATAACCGACGGCGGACGGCATACGACCGAGCAAAGCCGAGACCTCCGAGCCTGCCTGAATGAAACGGAAGATGTTATCGATGAACAGCAGAACGTCCTTGCCCAACTCGTCGCGGAAGTATTCAGCCATAGTCAAGCCGGTTAAGCCTACGCGCATACGTGCTCCAGGCGGTTCATTCATCTGCCCATAAACCAAAGCCGTCTTATCGATAACGCCCGACTCCGTCATTTCCGACCAAAGGTCATTGCCTTCGCGGGTGCGTTCGCCGACACCAGAGAAGACAGAATAGCCGCCGTGCTCCGTTGCGATGTTGTGGATAAGCTCCATGATGATAACCGTCTTGCCGACGCCCGCGCCGCCGAAAAGTCCAGTCTTGCCGCCGCGAGAGTACGGAGCAATCAAATCGACGACCTTAATACCCGTTTCAAGAATCTGCGTTGAAGTCTCTTGCTCTTCAAACGTCGGGGCTTTGCGGTGAATCGGGCTCCAGTGTTTGTTGCCGACGGGCTTGGGGTTGTTGTCGACGGTTTGCCCTAAGACATTGAAGACGCGCCCCAAGCACTCTTCGCCGACGGGAATTGTAATCGGTGCGCCGGTGTCTTCAGCCTCCATGCCGCGAACAAGTCCATCCGTCGAACTCATCGCAATGCAACGGGTGACGCCGTCGCCTAAGTGTTGCATGACTTCCGCGACAAGGTCAATCTCCACGTTGCCTGACTTACCTTTTATAGTTACCGCGTTCAAGATTTCGGGCAGTTCGCCGACGGGAAATTCAATGTCGACAACCGCGCCGATAACTTGAACTACTTTACCTTTCGCCAAATGTATTCAACTCCTTTATTCAAGCGCGTTGGCACCGCCGACAATCTCGTTAATCTCGTTGGTGATGCCCGCCTGCCTGACTTTGTTGTAGAAGAGATTGAGTCTGCCGACGAGTTCTTGCGCGTTGTCAGTGGCGTTGCTCATTGCGTTCATTCTGGAGGACAGCTCCGACGCCGCCGAGTGAAGCATTGCGCCATAAATCCTCGTGGCAATCCTGCGCGGCATGAACTTATCCAATAGCGACACGACGTCCGGCTCGTAAATGTATTCCTCTTTGAGATTCGCGCTTGCCTTTGCGTAGTCGTCAGTGACAATCGGGAGCAACGTCACGTCGTCGGGCATGCAACTTATCGCCGACTTGAACTGAGTATAAATCAAAGTCACGTCGATAATCTCGCCGCTCGCAAAGCGTTCCATAACCAAATCGGTAATCTCTTTGGCGTACTTGTATTGCGGACGCTCGCTTATGCCGTGATAACTTTTGATGATATGATAGCCGCGTTGCTTAAAATGGGTGGTCGCCTTCCTGCCGACCGTGATAAGTTCTATGCCGTCGATGTAAGCCGCGTCGTTGTATTCGCGGGCAACGGAGACATTGGTACGGGAATCCGCGCCGCCTTGATGAGCCATCGCCTTAGCCACAGAGCCCGTAGCAGACATTTGACGCTGTTGCTTTGGAGTTCGTTTGCCCGCCGGCTTAATGCCCTTTAGCGCGTCGAAGTTCTTCTTGTGGAAGTTCTCATCGTCGCCGTCATCATCAAGGGAAGTGCTTGCCTCGGTGCCGTCGTACTCAATCGTATCGTGCGCCGACTTGAAGACGTTACTTGCAAAAGAACCCGCCAGCCCCTTATCGGACGCAATGACAATAAACAAGAACTTGCCCGCGCCCTCCTGTTGTTCGGCAATGAGTTCGTCGCGTGTCTTGATGAACGGGTGCTCGTACTCTTGACCGCGCATTTGAGACATAACCCGCCGCATGATTTCCTTAGTCTTAGCGACGTAGGGAACGTTCGACAGCAGGGCATCACGCGCCGCATTGAATCTCGAACGCGCTATCATGTCCATGGCGTTGGTTATCTTCTGTATGTTCTTGACGCTTTTAATCCTTCGGCGTATGTGTTGTAAATTTGCCATTTACGCCACCGCCTCACTCCGCAACCTTGTAGGTGACTGTCTCTTTAAACTCGGTGATTGCCGCTTTCATCTCAGCCTCAAGTGCGTCGTCAAGTTTCTTCTTCTCCGCAATCTTCTTGCCTATGTCGGGATGATTCGCGTGCATGAACTTGATAAAGTCGCCGTGGAAGGTTACGACCTTGTCAACGGGAATATCAGCCAAGAAACCCTTAACCGCCGTGTAAATCGTCAAAACTTGGTCTTCAACGGCAAGCGGCGAGTACTGCGACTGCTTAAGCGTTTCAACCATGCGTGCGCCGCGGTCGAGTTGAGCCTTAGTCGCCTTATCGAGGTCGGAGCCGAATTGCGCGAACGCCGCCAACTCTCTGTACTGCGCGAGGTCAAGGCGCATTGTGCCCGCGACTTGTTTCATTGCTTTAATCTGTGCACTGCCGCCGACGCGAGAGACACTCAAGCCGACGCTGATTGCCGGACGAATGCCCGAATAAAAAGAGTCGGTCTCAAGCATAATCTGCCCGTCCGTAATTGATATAACGTTCGTGGGAATGTAAGCGGAAACGTCGCCCGCCTGCGTCTCGATAATCGGCAAAGCAGTAATGGAGCCTGCGCCGAGTCTGTCGCTTAACTTCGCGGCGCGTTCCAAAAGTCTGGAGTGCAGATAGAAAACGTCGCCGGGATATGCTTCACGACCAGGAGGACGCCTCAACAGCAAGGACATCGCACGATAAGCCGCCGCGTGCTTAGTCAAGTCGTCGTAAATGCAGAGGCAGTGCCCGTGCTTTTCATACATGAAGTATTCCGCCATAGTGACGCCCGCATAAGGTGCGAGATATTGGAGCGGAGCCGAGTCAGCCGCAGTCGCCGCCACGACGATTGAATATTCCATTGCTCCATGGTCTTCCAAAGTTTTGACGACGCGGGCAACAGTCGACGCCTTCTGACCAATCGCCACGTAGACGCAAATGCAGTTCTGCCCCTTCTGGTTAATGATGGTGTCGATAGCGATTGCCGATTTGCCAATGCCGCGGTCGCCGATAATCAATTCGCGCTGACCACGACCAATCGGCACTAGCGCATCGATTGCCTTTAAGCCCGTCTGCAACGGCTCATGAACTGATTTCCTGTCCGCAATACCTGGAGCTTTGAACTCAACCGGACGAGCCTTAGTCGTTTGAATCGGTCCCTTGCCGTCAATCGGACGACCGAGGGCATCAACGACGCGCCCAATCATATTCTCGCCGACTGGAACCTGCATAATCTTGCCCGTGCGTTTAACGGTGTGACCTTCCTTAATCTCGTTGTCGCGACCGAGTATAACCGCACCGACGTTATCTTGCTCAAGGTTAAGGACGAGACCAAAAATATCGTCGCCGAAGTCGAGCAACTCGCCCGACATAGCCTTATCTAGCCCGTGAATGTGCGCAATGCCGTCGCCAATCTCAATGACCGTGCCGACCTCGTCAACATTCAAATCGACGTTGTAATTCTTAATCTGTTCCTTAATTATGGCAGTGATTTCATCTGGATTTATCTTCATATTTGTTTCGTCACCTCAAATTCCTATCGAATTGACTGACAAAGAGTTTTGCAAGGCGCGTAGGCGACCGGCGGCTGAACCGTCAATTCGCTTATCGCCAATCTTTAAAATGAGTCCGCCCAAAATCGAGGCGTCCTTATGAGTGCGAACTTTGACCTTGCGCCCCGTCAGCGTCGTGAGCTTTTTAATAAGCGCGTCTTGTTGTTTCTTGCTTAGGGTAAAAGCCGTCGTCACGTCCGCGATTAAAATTCCCTGTTCCTTGTTCTTCAGCGATGTAAAGATGTCGTGAATTTCCTTGAAGACGCTGATACGTTTCTTGTCGACCAGGAGCATTAGGAAGTTCATGACGGTTGCGGAGATTTCTTTATCGAACGCCCGCTTGAGTAAATCTTTCTTGGCTTGCTGAGGGACAAGCGGATTTTGGAAGAACTTCACGGCTTCTGGAATATCGAAGACATCAGCGCGAACTATGCTTAAGTCTTTGTCGTAGCCGTCAAGGTTTTTCTCGTCCTTAGCAATCTCGAAAATCGCCGTGGCATATTTGGAGGCAAGCTGAATGTTAAGCATTGCGGCACCTCACTTCATGTCCGCGAACATGTCTTTGTTCAAGCTGGAAATGAATTCGTTGACGAGCTTGTCGTTTTCCTTGGTGTCGAGGTTTTTGGAAACGACCTTGCCCGCCGCCGCCAAACTAAGCGTGACGATTTGCGATTTCATCTCCTCAAAGGCGCGGTTGCGTTCGTTCTCAATCTCGGCTTGTGCAGTCTGCTTCATGCGTTCGATTTCCTTGCGCGTCTCGGCTACTGCGGCGTCGTGTTCTTGACGGGCGGTTACGTTAGCTTTCTCGACGATGGCTTGAGCTTTCTTTTGCGCGTCGGCTAGCTGTGCTTTGTATTGCGTCAAGGTCTGTTCGGCGGCTTTCTTATCGGCGTCCGCTTGTTCTAAGTCGTTGCGGATTTTGTCCGAGCGTTGTTGAAGGAGCCGCGCCACTGGTTTATAAGCAACCGCACGCAAGATGACGACCAGAATTAAGAAGTTGAGAATTTGCGCGAGAATCGTTGCGTTAATTTCAATCAAAACAAATCACCCCTTTAAGTGCGCCTCTCGCGTTGCGCATTAAAGAAGCGGATTGGCGTAGAGCATGATGAGAGCTACAACCGTTGCGATAATCGCCATAGCCTCGATTAAGCCGACGGAGATAAGAGTATTGGTGAAAAGCGTATTTTTAGCTTCGGGCTGACGGGTGATGCCATCGATGAATTTGCTGGTAACAAGACCGTCACCGACGCCCGCGCCGATTGCCGCTAAGCCCATAGTAATACCTGCTCCCAAAAGTGCTGCTGCTACCATAATCGCATGTTCCATTTTAAAAAATCCTCCTTAGACATAAAAAAATTATTCTTCGGCGTGGTCTTCCCTTACAGCGTTTGCAAGGTAAGCCATGCTAAGCATTGTGAAGATAACCGCTTGCACACAGCTGATAAAGATACTGAACGCCAGCCACGCGACCGACGGTATCGGCATCCAAATCGGCATGAGCTTAAGCAAGACGATGATTAGGATTTCGCCCGCGAGAATGTTTCCGAATAGACGGAAGGCAAGCGTTATCGGTTTGGCGATTTCTTCAATCATGTTGATGATTACGAAGACCGGCGTTGGTTGGAAGAAGTGCGCGATGTAATGACCGCCCTTGAAATACAAGCCGAGACAGTGGACGAGCACCACGACTAAGAGCGCAAGCCCCAGCGTCGTGTTTAGGTCGTTAGTCGGCGACGCCATGAGCGGCACCAGTCCGATTAAGTTGCTCGCAAGCAAGAACATAAACAGCCCGACGATTAGCGGGGCAAGACTTCTGCCGCGGCGACCCATCATTGCATCAATTTGACTGTGGAGCCATTCGATAATCATCTCGACGAAGAGTTGCCAGCCTTGCGGGACGACCTTTAAGTTTCGTGTGGCAAGGCACGCGACCGCAATCACGATTATCATTGCCAACCACGTCATCTTTAGCGTCTCCCAGTTGAACGTCAAGCCGAGGAAAGTTATCGTCTCGCGGACACCAATTTCATGCATACATTCACCTCCTTTGCTTAAGACTTCCGAGCGGGCGTCCCACCCCCTTTATCCCATGCGCAATCATAACACGCGCAGATTTTTTTGCTGTGATAAAAGTCTCCGAGCTAGAACTTTCTTTTGACCTCGGAGCGAGCTAGGACAAATAGCGTTGCTAAGTAGAATACACCGAAGGACACTGCCGCCGCTAAGAATAAATCCGTAGCGATGTGCACGGCAACCGCCAAGACTGCGAAAACCATTCCGAGCCGCAGGAGCAATCCGACTAACATAATCTTCTTAGCTTGAGGCGCGGACGAGTTCGCGGCGGCTTCCAAGCGGGCGGCTGTCGACAGCCAATAAAAAAAATTCAACAACGCGCCGATTAGAACTGCTCCGCACAACCTGAGCTGTCCCGCTGAAACTAATTGCAACGATAAGACTGCCGCGACTCCTAGAAAAACTTTCCACTCTTTGATAAAAACGCTAAGTACCTGTCTCATGCAAGCACACTTCGACGCCATAACCGTTTTCCCTTTCCTGCGAAAAAAATTTTGTCGACGCTAAAAAACATTAATGCTATAATGAGCGGGAATTTTTCTGAAAGGGGGCTAAGTCTTGCAGAGACAAAGGACTCTGAAGAGCAACGTTTCTTGCGTCGGCGTCGGGTTGCATTCGGGCAAAGAGGTTCGCCTTGAGCTGAAGTCAGCCGACGTGGACAGCGGGATAATTTTTATGCGGACAGATTTAATCGACCGCCCAAAGATTCACGCTACCGCCGCCAACGTCACGGCAACTCTTCGGGCGACGACTCTTGAGGAAGGCGGCGCAAAAGTTTTCACGATTGAACACTTGATGAGCTCGTTAAACGCTTGCGGCGTCGATAACTGCCTAGTTGCAATAAACGCAGAAGAACCGCCCGTCCTTAACGGCAACTCGATTGACTTCTTTAAGATGATTAAGGCGGCGGGCGTTGTCGAACAGGACAAGGAACGCAAAGTTATTCGCGTCGAAAAAATTTACCGCGTGGACGGCGAGGAGGGCAAGCGGTTTGTAATGGCTCTTCCCTATGACGGCTTCCGCGTGAGTTTCGTCTCGGTCAATCCGCATCCGCTTATAGGCATTCAATACGGCGACTACGAGATAACCGAAGACATTTACGAACGCGAAATTGCACCGGCTCGGACGATTGCTTACGAGAAAGAGATTGACACGTTAAGGGCAATGGGCTTGGGGCTGGGCGGCACGTTTGAAAATGTCATCGTCTACAACGACGAGGGCTGGCTGAACAAACTAAATTATCCCGATGAACTCGTTCGCCACAAGATTTTGGACGTTATAGGAGACATGAGGCTTGCGGGCATTGTGAAATGTCATATCGTGGCGTCGGCGTCGGGACATGCCCTTAACACTCAGCTTGCGAAAAAAATTTACGCGGACTTCAATTAAAGGAGCGATATAGATGGTATTGGAAATCGAAGACATCATGAAAATATTGCCGCACCGCCCGCCAATGCTCTTGGTGGACAGAATCCTAGAAATCGACCCGTTCCAGTCGGCGACGGGCTTAAAGAATATTACAATGAACGAGCCGCAATTCGCCGGACATTTCCCAGGGCACCCGATAATGCCGGGCGTCCTTCTGCTTGAGGCAATGGCGCAAGTCGGCGGCGTGGCTATGCTCTATCCCGAAGAACACCGCGGGAAAATTGCGCTCTTCGGCGGCATGGACAACATCAAATTTAAAAAGATGGTCGTGCCGGGCGATACGCTCATAACCAAGGCGGAGATTATCAAAGTGCGCGGGCTATTCGGCGTGCTCCACACGGACGCTTACGTTGATGATAAACTCGTTGCCGTAGCGGATTTTACTTTCGCGCTCAAAGGAAGAAATGAACTCTAAATGCGCGGTTCAGAGGTAAATGGAATGATTAAATTTGAAAGCAATGGAGAATTAGTCACCAAAGGCGGCACGAACATTCACCCAAGCGCGGTCGTCTCAGAAAGTGCTCGGCTCGGAGAAAACGTCACGATTGGTTCTTATTGCGTGATTGGCGACGAGGTCGAGATTGGCGACGGTTCGATTATCGGTCCGCATGCAGTTATCGAGAAGTGGACGAGCCTTGGCAGGGAGTGCAGGGTTTATCAATTCGCGTCGGTGGGAGCCGCGCCGCAAGATTTGAAATTCAAGGGCGAACGTAGCTTTACGATTATCGGAGACCGAACGACAATCCGCGAGGGCGCGACGATTCATCGGGCAACGGGCGAGGACAACGAAACTCGGATTGGCAACGACTGCTTGCTTATGGCTTATATTCACGTGGCGCACAACTGCACGCTCGGCAATCACGTCATCATGAGCAACCTTGCAAGCTGTGCGGGTCATGCTACTGTTGAGGATAGAGTTGTAATCGGCGGTATGGCAGGCGTTCATCAGTTCGTTAAGATTGGACGCAATGCGATGGTCGGCGGCATGAGCAAGCTCGTCCAAGACGTGGTGCCTTATACAATCGTTGACGGACACCCCGCCAAAGTCGTCGGGCTTAACAACGTCGGAATATCGCGGGCGGGCGTTCCCCTTGAAAGTCGGCGGCTGATTAAAAAGGCGTATAAGATTCTCTATCGTTCGGGCTTGAGCTTGCCGGAGGCTATCGCGGTCATTGAGCAGGAGGTTGACTCTTGCGAGGAGGTCGAACACTTCCTTAGGTTCTTGCGAAATGCTGAACGCGGCATTTGTCGTGAACGTCGAGACTTTGAAGATAAATAACGGAGGTCATAATATGGAAAGGCTAGGGATATTGGCGGGAGCAGGCAAGTTGCCAGTCGAATGCGCACGCGCCGCCCAACAGCTCGGCTACGAAGTCTACGCGGTTGGACTTCTCGCCAGCAGTGATACGCAAATCGCGCAGTTCGCCAAAGACTATCAATTTATCAGCGTTGCACAGCTTGAGACGATATTGAACTACCTTAAGCAAAACCAGATTCAAAAGGTCACGATGATTGGCAAGGTCACCAAGGAGCTTTTGTTCAATGGCGCAGTGCAACCCGACGCGCGTATGTTGCAGTTGATAATGTCTTTGCCGGACAGAAAAGATGATACGATTATGATAGCGTTCGTGCGCGAGCTTGCTAAATTAGGTATTCAAACCTTCGACCAAACTAAGCTGATTAGAAAGCTCATGCCACACAGAGGGACAATCACCCAACGCGAGCCGACTGAACAGGAGCGGCAAGACATGGAATTTGGTTTCCGCATTGCTAAGGAACTCGGACGCTTTGACATTGGGCAGACAGTCGTCGTCAAAAATCGGGCGGTAATGGCTCTTGAGGCTATCGAGGGAACGGACGCTTGCATTGAGCGCGGCGGACTTTTGGCTTGTGGCGGGGCAGTCGTCGCGAAGGTCTCTAAGCCGCAACAGGATAATCGCTTCGACGTGCCGACAGTCGGCTATCATACGGTCGAGAACATGGCTAAGGTCGGGGCAGTGGCTTTGGCTATCGAGGCGGGCAAAACTCTTCTAGTTGAGCGCGAACAAATGGTTTCCTTCGCCGACGCCAAGGGAATTTCAATCGTCGCGATGTGAGCGTTATGAAAAAAATTGTCGACGCCTCGGCTTGTACGATTATGCTTGTGACTAAGGGCGCGTCGGCTGATGGTAGCGTTTTCGTCACGCACACCAACGACGGCTTCGGCAGCGACCCTAACGTTGTCTTCGTGCCCGCGAGAAATCACAAGCGCGGAAGTCTTCGCCCCGTCTATCCGAGTTCCGCCGCTTACGACGAGTTGCCCGAATACAACTGCTTTAACGTTCCGCACCTTGTTGCCCCCGAACGCGGCGACGCTCACAATCATCCCGGCAAGCCCGCGACCAAGGCGATTGGTTATATCCCCGAAGTCGAGCACACTTACGCTTACATTGACGCTGATTACCCCGTCATGAACGAACACGGCTTGATGCTCGGCGAGTGCACTGACCGTTCCGCACATTTACCGGAGTTTCAGTATAAAGAGGGCGGCGGGATATTCTATTCGGCGGAGCTGGGGCGCGTAGCTTTGGAACGATGCAAGACGGCTCGTGAGGCGATTAAATTAATGGGCGCGTTGATTGACGAGTACGGGCTTTACGGCACGGCGGAGACTTTGTTTGTTGCGGATAAGGACGAGGGCTGGATTTTTGAAATGCAACCGACGCCTTCGAGCAAGGGCGGCTTTTGGATTGCGGAACGAATTCCCGACGGGCATTTCTCCATTGCCGCGAATCAGCTTAGGATACGCGCCATACGCGAGGGCGACCCGAATCAAATCTTTAATCCGAACTTGCCGCAGATGTTGGAGGAGGTCGGCTGGACGGCTTATGACGAGCAGGGCAATTTGGATTGGGTTAAGTCTCTGCACGCCGACGAATGGAATCACCCTTATTACTCAATGCGGCGGGTGTGGCGTGGACTTAGTACGGTTGCCCCGTCAATTAACTTGTCGCCCGTCGTCAGCGATTGGGACTCCGATTATTACCCGCTGAGCGTGCGCCCCGATAAAAAATTGACGCTTAACGACTTGACGAGCTTGCACCGCGATTACTATCAGGATACGGAATTTGACCAGTCGGCTAGCAAATTCGCGGGGCTGTACGGTTCGCCATATCATTACGAAGACGAGAAACGGACTGAACGCGCTATTCTCTCCGCCAAGACGAGTTATTCATACGTCGCGCAAGTCAATGACAAGTTGCCCGCGCCAGTCTGTTGGGTGTCGATTAACACGCCGCTTGAAAATCCTTACGTGCCGTTTACCGTAGCGAAGATGCCCGACGCTTATCATCATGCACTTAGAGACGAATACGACGCGTCGAAGATGTTCTGGGCTTCAAGTCAGGTCATGGCTTTGACTCAGGGTTATTGGAACGTGATGAGCCCGATTGTTGCGGAGGCAGTCGAGGAATCGGAACGGAATTCCCTTAAGCTAGTCGAAGAGTCGCTTAACCTGTCTAAAGATAAATTCGCCGCGACCTTGAATAAAAATGCCGTCAAAGTCTTCGAGGACTGGAAGCGGCTCGGCGTACAACTTTTGATGCAGTATGACGGCGGGGCGGGCGTGAAGTACGACGAAAGACATTTGCCCGCGTCCGAAGCCCCGACTAAGTATTGAGGCGGCGACATGATTAACGATGAACTTTCCGCGTTGATTGGTGACGTGCTTGGATTGGGCGTGATTGCCTTCAAGGGCGGTCGCGAGGTCTACAGCTACTTTGGCGGGCGACGACACCTTGCACCCGATAAGCCGATGACCCGCAGGACGTTGCTTAGGGCGGCGAGTCTGTCGAAGATGTTCACGGTCTTTGCTATTATGCAGCTCATCGAACGCGGCAAGTTAAACCTAGGCGATGACGTGAGCAATCATCTGGGCTTTGAGCTACGCAATCCAAACTTCCCCGACGTGCCGATAACGATTGAAATGCTAGCCGACCACACCTCCTCTTTGCGCGACGGGCTGATTTATTCCCTGCCGCCGCATTGCAAGCTTGAGGAGTTCTTCACGGCGGACGGCAAGCACTTCGCCAAAACGGAGCCGGGCAAGTACTTCCAATACTGCAATCTGAATTACGGCGTACTAGGCACGGTCATTGAACGCATTACGGGCGAACGCTTCGACCTTTATCAGCAGGAACATATCCTTAAACCGCTGGGCATTAGTGGCGGCTACGTCGTAAGCAACTTCGACGCGGAAACCTTTGCTAGGCTCGGCACGCTCTATCAGCCGGACGGTCATGGCGGTTGGGTTGCGACGCTCGACGATTACGAAACTCCGCCGCCGAAAAATTTTATCCGCGTGCAGAATCCCTACGCCCCCAATGCTTATGGCTCGTTCGACGTGAGCAACTATGCAATCGGCACGAACGCCACGACATTTGCTCCGGCGGGCGGCTTGCGACTTTCCCTTGAAGACCTCGGCAAGGCTCTGCGACTGCTTATAAATCGTGGCAAGCCCCTTATCAGTCAAGAATCCTTCGACGCGATGATTAATCCGCATTGGACATTCGACGGGACTAACGGCTACACGTTCGGCGGCGTCATGGAGAATTACGGCTTAGGCACGTATCAAATCGGCGGCACGAGTAAGGGGCGGCTCTGCAAAGACTACGCGATTGACTTAATCGGGCACAGCGGCGAGGCGTTCGGAATGATTTCGGGCTTGTACTTTGTCCCCAACACTCAAAACGGCGTGGCGTTCATGATTAACGGGGCGACGCTAGCGGCGGGCAAGTTCAGCGCGTGCTATCTTTTTGAAGAAGGCGTGATGAATCCCATTTGCAAATACATTTTCGGGAGTGGTTAAGATGAGATTGCCGCAATGTGAATTGGCTTTGACTAGCTTGCAAGAAATTTTATTCGTGAGTGGCGGGCGACCTCCGAGCCGCCAATTTTTTTTGAGCATGGCGGGCGGGCGGAAGATTATCTGCGTCGACAAGGGCATTGAGCTTTGCAAAGCGTGCGGCGTCGTTCCAAACTTTTTAATCGGCGACTTCGACAGCGCGAATCAATCTGCAATCGGGTGGGCGCGGGCTAAAGGCGTTCACGTCGAGAGCTATCCCGCTGATAAAGACTTCACCGACACGCAACTTGCCCTAAGCCGAGCGGCTGAACTTTTCGGAGAGCACACCGCGATTTTGACTGGAGCCTTTGGCGGACGTGTCGACCACCTCTACAGCACGATTCACACTTGCGCGGCTTTGAATAGGGCGATTGTCCTTGCCGACGAACGCGAGATTATTTTTTATGTTAAGGGCGGCGAATCAGTTGACGTAAAATTTTTCAGCAAGCCGCTTGCCGTGTCGCTGTTGCCCATGACGAGTACTTGCGAAGGTGTCACGACGAAGAATTTGCATTGGGAACTTGACGGCGCGACTTTGGCTAAAGACTTTCCGAACGCGACGAGCAACCGCATTGAGCACGACGAAATTTTTATCAGCATAGACAGCGGCACGTTGGCAATCTACCTCTGCTTTGATGAATAAGAAAATCCCCCGCACGTCGCAGGGGATAATTTTTTACGATGATGACTCTTAGCCAAGAAGAATTTCCTTGTTGTTGAGGATTTCGACGGCAGGAGCGCACGCAAGGCAGTCGCAATACTTCGCGCCGCTAGCTTTGAGTTCGTCGGCATGAGCGGCGAATTTTTTTTGTCCTTCCGCCCCGAAAATTTCTTTGGCGCGTTCCGAGTGAGCAAAAGCTACCAATCCGTCAATCGGCGTGATGTCTTCTTCAATCTCGGCGATTAAGTTCTGAGCCGCGACTTTTTCTTGAGCCGTGCCCACCGCGTCGAGATACGTCGCCGAAACCGCCTTCAACTTTGCGCAACAGCTCGGAGCCGCCGCCATCGCCCTTACCTTTTCAATCAACGTTTGCTTATCCATGATTTAACCTCCAAAATTTTATGCACTGCGAGACCTTAAAGCCTCGTCAATGGCTATCGACAGCTGGTCAGCACAACTGGTACCACGTGCGCCGCAGGGATTCCCGCGCAGAATGTCAGCAATCTCTTTGGCATCTTTGCCCTCGACGAGCTTGCCGATTGCCGGAAGATTGCCAGGGCAACCGCCCATAAACTTAACGTCGTGCAGGCGTCCTTCCTCGTCCAACGCAAAATCAATCCGCTTTGAACACACGCGCTTAGGCTCAAAAGTAAAACTCTCCATTAAAACATCTCCTTTAAATACTTCGGCGGCACATGCTCGGTCAACCATACGCCATTCACTGAACGAAAGAACTTGTAACCGTCTGCGAACATCTTGCCGCTTGCCACGAGAAATATTTTTGCTTTTCCATGCCGCCGCCCGACTTTTTCTGCCGTCTCCACGTCGTTTGACAGATGAACATACAGCCGCGACATTTTCAGCAAGCCTTGCGCCCTTATCGACGCCGAAAACCGTTCCGCCGTCCCGTGATATAAAACCTCTGGCGGCTCAAGCTCTTCAAGCTCCACATCGACTGCGATTGAGTGTCCTTGATTCGCTCGTATCAATTTCTTATCCGCGCTGAAGGAATATCGCCTCTTCTCGTCCGTCGCAACTATTTGCTCAAGCGTCGCTAGGTCTAAACCCTTAACGCGCCGAATCAATTCTGCAACGTCCGCCCAGCCGTGTTCGTCAAGCTCGATTCCAACGATTTGCGGCTTGTGCCGGAGTATCAGGCTTAAAAATTTGCTCATCGACTTCAAAGCATCACCCGCGAAAAATTCTTGCACAAACCCGCTAACTTGTCAACGACTAAATTTTGCGCTAAAGTTATCAAAAAATCTTGGAGGCAAGCTCATGAGAATTGTAAACGCAAAAAAAATCGGGCGCGAGGAGGTCGAACGCCTTCTAACTAAGAAATCCTTTGATGAAGTCGAACTGTCGCCCAAAGTCCGCGCCACCAATCAAAAAATCTTCGGCGAAGACCTTAGCGCAGTCGAAATCGTCCGGCGGATTGTCGCTGATGTTCGCAAGCTCGGCGATAAAGCCGTTATCGACTATACGCGGAAGATTGATGGCGTCGAACTCGATAGCTTTGCCGTGGACGTGGCGGAGATTGATATTGACTCGGAGCTTTTATCGTCGCTTAGAGTTGCGGCGGAAAATATTCGACGTTTCCACGCTGAACAACTTCCGAAGTCGTGGATAACTTATCGCGGCGAAAATTCTTTGCTCGGTCAAGCGGTCATTCCTTTGGAACGCGTCGGCGTTTACGTCCCCGGCGGCACTGCGGCTTATCCTTCTAGCGTCTTGATGAACATTATCCCTGCCAAGGTCGCTGGCGTCCGCGAAGTCATCATGTGCACGCCCAACGCCAACCCCACTGTCCTTGCGGCGGCGAAACTCGCGGGCGTCGACAAGATTTTCAAAATCGGCGGGGCGCAGGCGATTGCAGCTATGGCTTTCGGCACGGAGCAAATTCCACGCGTCAATAAAATCGTCGGTCCTGGAAATATTTTCGTCACACTCGCCAAAAAGGAAGTTTACGGGCACTGCGATATTGATATGCTCGCTGGTCCCAGTGAAATTCTGATTATCGCCGACGAGACAGCCAATCCTATCTACGCCGCCGCCGATTTGCTCAGTCAAGCCGAACATGACCCGCTTGCCTGTTCAATCTTAATCACGACCAGTCAGACGCTCGCCGATAAAGTCGCTGATGAAGTCGAAAGGCAACTATTTAACCTTCCACGCAAGGAAATCGCCGCCGCCTCAATCGAACGCAACGGATTAATCGTCGTCGCTGAAGATTTGGACGAGGCGATTGACTTTGCGAACTTTTCCGCGCCCGAACACCTCGAACTTTTGGTTAGCGCACCTTTTGAACTCTTGCCGAAGATTAAAAACGCCGGCGCAATCTTTTTGGGAGCCTATTCGCCCGAACCGCTCGGCGATTATCTTGCCGGACCAAATCACGTCTTGCCCACGGGCGGCACCGCCAAATTTTATTCCGTCCTCAATGTCGAGACTTTCCTCAAGCGCACGAGTCTTATCTCCTACAGCCGAAATGATTTGCTCGGCGCGGCGAAAGATATTATCCGATTGGCAGAGGCGGAAGGCTTGCACGCTCACGCCAACGCTATTTTCCTCCGCCGTTAAGCCTTCAGCCTTTGACAAGTCCATGGGAAAATTTTTTAAGCCGTTTATTTGGAGAAGAACCAATAAAACGAGCCAATAACACTTATGAGCATTAATGCACTAGAAACATGATAAGCTACCCTTCTCACGCCGTCTGCTTCGATTTCGTCCATTTTGCCTTCAAGAAAAGATTCCGCAGATGACCTAGAAGCACAGACAAACAAGAAATGCTGAAAGAGTAAAAGGTCATACCACCACGGAAGCCCAAAATAAATCGGAGGAATCATCCCAATTATTGAAACTAATAAGTATTCGTCTCTAACAAATAAGAAGACAAACTGTGTTGCGAGATAATACAATGCCCAAGGTACATCTAAGATAACGGCGAGAATAATTACTCCTATAATGCCAACAGGGTTCATAGCTTAACAATCTCCTTTCGAGTCGACAAAATTTTTTTATGTTATCTTAGCACGCCCCGAAAGTTAAATGGTCTCTTTGAAAGGGACATTCAATCGCCAAGAGTCTTGAAGCCGAAATGGTCGAGCACCTCGTTTATCAGGAACAAATCGTAAATCCGATTCTCAATGAAGTAGCCGATAACAATATCTTCCTTAATCGTTGTGGATAGATGATAACCTGCGCGGTCTAAAAGGGTGTTCGTCTCTTTGAAGTCGCATTCAAGGGCAATGGCTATCGCCAAAATCGTCCGCTTGCTCGGCATGTAGTCTTTATCGTTGCGAAGCTTGGAGAAAATGCGCCGGTCTAAGTGCGCCTTCTTGTAAGTCTCAACGTCGGTCATGCCCTTCTTGTCAATTAGCTTCCAAAGATACTCCGCGAACGGATTATCAAGCAGTCCTAATTTTTCCTTCAGGCTTTTAATTATCTGGGTGATAAGACTTTCTTCGGGCGGCGGCGTTCTGCCAATGGAGAACTTCACGCCCCTTTTTTGTAGTGCCTCAAGGTCTATGTAATTCGCCTTAACGTAGTCTTCGACTTGCTTAAGGAGTTCCGCGCTTATCAAATGAGTTAGCCTCCTGCCGAAAATATTTTCATTTACTTTAAGTGCGTTTCGTGTATAATGCAAGGAAAAATTTCAAAGGAGAGCGGTGCCCCTTATATGAACACAGCAGAAAATGTCAAACTCAAACCATATCTATCGCCGCTGAACGTGTGGGCATTGTCCTTCGGGTGTGCAGTAGGCTGGGGAGCCTTCGTCATGCCGGGAACGACCTTCTTGCCCATTGCCGGACCTCTTGGCACTGCGCTCGGTATGTTCGTCGGCGGAATCATAATGCTAATCATCGGCTACAACTATCACTTCATGATGAACAAATACCCCGACGCGGGCGGCACTTATGCTTATGCTAAGAAAGTTCTCGGCTACGACCACGGCTTCTTGAGTTCGTGGTTTTTGATTCTAGTTTATATCGCTATCACGTGGGCGAATGCGACTGCCTTGCCCATTATCTTTAGGAAGTTCCTCGGCGATACGTTCCAATTCGGCTTCCATTACACAATCGCGGGCTTCGATATTTATCTGGGCGAGGCTCTCTTGAGTCTTAGTGCGCTGTGGATTTTCGGCGCGGTGTGCATGCGTGGCGGCAAGCTGGCGGCGTGGGTTCAGACTGTGGCGGCGGTGATTCTATTCGGCGGCGTGCTTATCGGGTTCGGTGCAGTCGTGGCGAGTGGGATAAATCCTTTCAACATCGCGCCGGCTTATGCTCCAGATAATTCAAGTTCATTCGCGGCGGTCTTCGGGATTGTAGTTTTAGCTCCTTGGGCTTTCGCGGGTTTCGAGTCGGTCTCACAGTCCGCCGAAGGTTTTAACTTCTCCGTCAAGAAAACGTTCGCGATTCTAGCCTGTGCGGTCGTGGCGGCGGCTATCGCCTATACCTTCCTTGCGATAATGGCAATCTCCGTTCTGCCGCCGGGCTACGATAATTGGGTGCAGTATCTTGCCGACCTCGACAACCTAGAAGGCTACGCGGGAATGCCGACGATGCACGCGATATATTCTCTGCTCGGCGACACTGGCTTATTAATCCTAGTGCTTGCGGTCTTAGGAGGCGTCATAACCGGTCTTGTCGGCAACTACATAGCGGCAAGCAGATTAATCTTCGCGCTGACACGTGATGACCTTCTCCCTGCGTGGTTCGGCAAGCTCAATGAGAACCGCACGCCTATGAACGCCGTCTTCTTTATCATGCTCCTAAGTCTGCCGATACCGTTCCTCGGACGCACGGCAATCGCTTGGATTATCGACGTGAACACAATCGGCGCAACAATCGACTACGCTTATACCTCACTCGTGGCAATCATCACGGCGCGGGCAATGGGCAGGGAGCTACCACAGCTGACGGGCGTTATCGGGCTGGTCGTGTCGATTATCTTCTTTGTGTACTTCATGGTTCCGAACGATTGGACAGTTAGCGCAATGACCACGGAAAGTTATCTGATTCTGATTCTTTGGAGTATCCTAGGCTTCGTCTTCTTCCGTTACATCTTCCAACGCGACGAGGAGCTACGACGCTTCGGCAAGTCTACAATCTCTTGGATTGCGTTGCTGTTCCTGATTTTCTTTACGTCAATGCTTTGGGTGCGGGAGGCGACGAGCGATTCAGCTAAGGCGGTACTCGGCAACCTCAGCGAATACTACACCGAAGAGCTTAACGAACACGGCGTGCCCCCAACCGACATTGAGAAGGCGGATTCGCAATTTTACCTGCAAAACCAAATGGAAATCGTCAGCGAATCTTTGACGCGGCATAACTTCATGCAAATGGGCTTGGTGGCAATCACGCTGTTTATCATGTTCAATATCTACAACCTGATGATGAAACGCG
>JAFQZB010000072.1 GCA_017406175.1 Selenomonadaceae bacterium
AGCGACGGTAAAATTCATAATCTCTTTGCGGCGAAAAATCCTTACGAAGATTTTATGAACGTGGTCGGCTACGGTTCGATAATGGGCTTGCTGAAAAATTACGAGGTCATCAATCCGTTTGTGAGCGCAACCAACGATTCATTAAACAGATTGAAGCCAGGCTTTGAAGCACCGGTTTGTATCGTGACTTCGTTAGGACATACGCCCAAAATCCCAAGTCGCAATAGAACAATTCTTGCCGGATTGATTCGCGACTTGAAAAATCCGATGGCGACGCGTTTTGAACTTCGCGCTTGCAATCCTTACACGAATACTTATTTGGTGCTTGCCGCCGCATACTCGGCGATTCTCGACGGCATACGCGCAACGATTGACCGTTCTGCGATTGATTTGCTCACTGAGCTTAGCAAAAAAGCCGGACAAGACGGTATTTATCTTGAAAAAAGTCGTGCTTATCGCTCTGAACAGGACGTTTTCGAGGACTACACCGCCGAAGAACGCGCCAGCATGTTTGGAGCCCCGCCCGCGACAGTTTGGGAAAATATGGAGGCGTTCGAGAAATATCCAGCCAAAGTCAAAGTCATCACGGCAGGTGGCGCACTTCGTCCGCAAATTATCAAGTCGTTCAGGGAAGGCGCGTTGCTCCGTTGGAAGACGGAAATTATCGCCCGTATCCTGCCCGAAATGCGCGACATAGTTCGCAAAGCGCAACTCATTGAAAGCCCCTATCGCACCGACCAAGACTCCTACAACTGGAATAAACTTAAAGCGGCTCGCGAGTTCCTTGCCAAAGACTCAATCGATAAAAAATCGCTGTTTACGCGGCTGACCAATGCACTTAACAGTGGCGACTTCGCGACTGCCTCCAAACTGCAGGTCGAAATGTATGACAAGATTGAGGAACTCAAACAACTCAACGACGAATACGTCAAGAACAACATCTAAAATTTTTTCGGGGGCAGTGAGCGAAGGTTCGCTGTCCCTTTTGTTTGGAGGATTTGACATGTGCAGAATAGGAGCCGTAAAAAGCAAAAAGCCCGTCTATCCGTCAATGGCACTACGCTTGATGTTGCCGCAACAGGAAGGGCATGACAATTCGGGCTTTGCAATGGTCATGCAAGATTTATCAGGCGTGTTCGCGTTGTACAAGGATAAGCCGTTGCTGTCAATGGCTTGCACGAAACAAGGAGCGCGGCTCGTCGAAGATTATATGTCTGCTCAAAACTTCGTTAAAATGGCGGAGTGGTTGCCCGTGCCCAATAAGAAAAAGGGCTTAGATATTCAAACTATGCCTTATTACATTTTCCGGAATTACGATTATCCTGAACATTACGACGACGAGGAAAGTCGCGAAGCTTTGCTGTTGGACACGCGACTTGCCTTGAGAAAAATTTTAACAGAGTCAAATCAAGGCTACGTGTATTCGTTTTGGCCGGACGTGCTGACGTTGAAAGAAATCGGCGACCCGCGAGACATTGCAACTTATTTTCGGCTGTGGGACGACAACGCCACATTGCTGGCGAAAAATATAATCGTCCAATGCCGACAGAATACCAATTACAAAATTGTTCGCTACGCGGCGCACCCGTTTTTTTTGCAGGGTTACACGCTCTGTGCTAACGGGGAAAATACTTTCTACACGAAGAATAAGGAGTTCCAGAAAAATCTTCATCGCGGTTACATCGGTTTTGAATCAGATTCGCAAAATTTTTTGTACACGTTGCATTACGTCTTGCACGAGCTGAAATGGTCGATACCCTACTATAAGCACGTGATAACGCCGTTGCCGTTCGCCGAAATTGCACAGCGTCCCGACCGAGATATTTTGCTGTCGATTCGGCAATCGCTAGCACATCTGGAAATTAACGGACCGAACACTATAATTGCAGGCTTGCCAGATGGACGCATGATGACTTGCTGTGACTCGAAAAAATTGCGTCCGGTGGTCGTTGGCGGTGACGATACGACGATTGCGATTTCTTCCGAAGTTTGCGGCATTAACGAGATTTTGCCCGACAGGAACACGCAGAAGGATATTTATCCGAATGAACGCGAAGTCGTCGTGATTGATAACGATTTGGGGGTGACGAGATGGAAGCAGTGAAAGTTCAAGACTTAGCGGTCAACGATTTGCCCTGGAAGATTGACTACAATGCCGAACGTTGCACAATGTGTGGCAGTTGCGTCGCGTCTTGTACCTTCCGTGCCATTAAGGTTGAAGTTCAGCGCAAATCGGTTACGGTGTCAGAAGCAAATCAGCCTGAACCGATTCATCGACAACTTGCTCTGCCCATCATTAAGCAGGTCGCTGACATCAACTGCGCTTGTCGCGGTTGCGGCATGTGCGAAAGGGTTTGTCCGAACAATGCAATTCGTGCTGTGAGGAATATCGACAACCGCAGAAATTTACTTTTCAACAGACCAATTAAGCGCGGCGGTCGCACGAACTTAAACGCGCAACGGACGCTGGATAAAATTATC
>JAFQZB010000073.1 GCA_017406175.1 Selenomonadaceae bacterium
GACTGAATATAGTAATCGATAAATCTTTTCTGTTTTTCGCTCAATTTCGTTTCCACTTGAATCACCTCCCAACAAAAAACCCTTCCGAGTTTGGAAGGGCTATTTTTTTTGAGTTTGTATTAAATATGCCGTGCACATTTCATACCAAAGAGCTTGCAAACGCCGCGTAAATCGCTTTGTGGGCTTTTATTGCGGCATGTTCTTGTTAATCGACGTGAAGACTTTCATAAACGCTTTTTGGGTCTCGACGGGCAGTTGGTTGAATTCGTCGACGAGTTGCTTGTCCGCCGCCGATAACGGCTCATGCTTTGGTTGCGGCGTCATCACTTCGCCAGCGTGATTTGATATGTACTCTTCAACGCCGCTTTGGACAAGCATTGCAAGACTTATTCCCAATTCTGCTGCAGATTGTTTATAGCTATCGCGAGAACCTTTTTTTACCCAAATTGCTAATCTGTCATAATTTATATTTTTGTAATCTTGATTTGTTGCCATAATCAATCTCCTCTCTTTCGAGAAAGATTATAGCAAAAAACATTTTTGTTGGCTAGCCATGCTAGCAAAAAATTTTTTGAAGAAATTTTTGCTTCCGAGTACCGAAAAGCCAACAAACCGCGTTGCAACGCCACTTTTCACACGAAAAATTTTTTACCAAAATACTTGACATTTGCTAGCACATGTGCTAGTATACGCACAACAAAGAAATGCTAGCACACAAAGCAAGCAACAAAGCGAATAGCTTAAAAAGCAAAGCGAAGTTGTAGACGTAGCAAGAAACCTGAAAGTTGAAAACCGAATATCACAGCTAGACACCGTGAAGACGAGGTTCAGCCGTGAAGGTGCAAGGCGAGATAGGCGGTCATTGCAACGCCGCTTGTGAAAAAAGCAAAGTAACTGCGTAGCAGGGGGTACAGCGAACAGGCTTTGTGGAAAGCGCAAGTGAACCGAGCAATGCGATCATTGAAAAATTAATATCAGCAAGGGCGAAAATCGGAAGGCGTCAAGTGGCGCGTAATTATTCCCGATAGAGTAACCTAAAACTGATACGCGGTATGACAATACAAAAAAAAGGAATCCTCTTCGCGGATTGTTCGGACTGGTGATTATCGCCGCGATGACCTGCGAAGACGGATAAACCTGAAAAACTCCTTTTTCTCCTTTTCTCCTTATCTTTCAGTCTTTTGCCTGTCGAAGGTAAAAGCACTGATTAAAGGGTTTGACCCGTGAAAACAACGGGAGGAGTAAACCGAATGAAAATTCTTTCGTTTATAAAGTTTTTGCTCAATGAGACTAACAACTTAGCCGTTATTCATCTTTTCCCAGCCTGTCTCTTCACATACCAAACGATAGAACTGTTCAATAACCCTGAACTTCGCATAAACAGTTTTGGTGCGGGGATGATGGCAATAATGTTCTGGGGTTTCGTTTTTCTCTATATTCAAACGGCATGGGAACATTTTAAACAGTCCGAAAAAGAAAACCAATAAAAAATTTTCGCGGGTTAAGCCTTTTAATCAGTGCTTTGCACAATGAAAGGAGAGAGAAGAAATGATGAAGATTGAATTCGTGAAGCGGACGGGCTATAAGCCTACGGCTGAAGAGTACAAAGCGATTGAAGCGCAATATTACGACTTCGACGGCGACAAAAACACTTTTTGCCGGAATTGGCGGGCAGAAATGCTCCGTGCCGAACGTGACACCGCCGCCGCTATCAACAGGCTCATGATTGCGGAAGCTGAAAAGCACGGGTGCTCCACGCCGTATTTCTTGAAACTCAAAGAACTTTTTTTCCTGATTTCTTAATCCGTACTGATGATGACGGGGGCGGCTCCCCTGTCGAAATATCGCCTGAATAAGGCGGTATCTACGGAAGCCGACGCGCAAGGCGCGGTTTTCTAAGAGGAGAAATTGAAAGGGGATTTTTAAAATGGCGACCACAATCAAAGGGCTCAAAACTGCGCTCAAAAAGGCGAATAAGCGCGTGGACAAGGCGTTTGCTCGTTACGAAAAAAGCACGTCGAAACTTTATTTCTGCGATTATGCAGGGCGTGTTCGGAAATTGAAAGACGAAGTTTTTCGTCCCGACGGTTCAATTCGCACCTTCGCAACCGATATTACGGGCGAAATGCTTAAACGCGACCGCGGCGGCTGGCATGGGCGCGTAACACTTAGCTACGACTTAGACGCTCTGCCCATATTGCGCAAGCTTGAAACCGAACTCGACGCGGCAGTCAACGAACGCGAAGACCTTTTGTGGCAACTTGAGGATTTGGGCGTTGACGTTTACAAAGACGCCGAATTGTGGCAGTAAAGGAGGGTTTCGCATGCAAAGAATTGACAAGCTCACGCTCCATAACATGAAAGTCCTTGCGGATTATGACCTTTACAAGCTTTGCGATGACTTTCAACACTTGGCGGCACTTCTTGCCCGTAGCGACGACTTCAACGAATACGACGACGCCCAAAAGATTGAAAAATATCTTCGGGCGGTTGAACGCGGTGTAAAAGCAATTCACGGCTTGATGAAACTCGGTGAAAAATACGCTGAATGATTAACGGCGTAAAGGTTTTGCCTCGGGGCTTTAAGTGACAGATAAAGCCTCGCACAAAACCTTTATCCAAAGGCGAAGTTACACGGGGAGATAAGAAAGGGGAATTTTAAATGGAACGGATAGAACAAATGCGGCAGGCGCAGAAACTCGCTCGCAAGCTTGAAAGAGTTTGTGACGTTGGCGACCTTTACGCTTGGTTTGAAGGCACGCACATTGGCACGACCGACGACAGGGCGACCGTAATTTTTGGGGATTGTCCTTGGACGGAGCTTGAATTTGACGCGAAGAACGGCGAAGCGTTTATTTACGTGGGGCGGTTCGGTAAAGCTCGCGTTCCTAAGCGGGCAATGTACGAACTCGGCGAATTTTTCAGCGCACTGCATAATTGCTAATCGGCGTGAAGATTTTGCCTCGGGGCTTTAGATGACAAATAAAGCCTCGCACAAAGTCTTCATACTATGGAGATTGATTATTAACCGGAGATAAGAAAGGGAGTAATTATTATGGCAAGCAAAAAAGCTATGGCAATCGCTATCGAACGCGACGATGAGCAAATGACAATCACTATTGCGCCCGTCGAAACCAAAACTCGCGTTTACTACGTGAACGGCTGGAAATACAAGCGTGCAACAGTAGATATTTACATTCAAGACTACATCAACAGAATCGTTGACGAATCGTCTAATGCAACTATTTATCTCGACGAACGTCTTGTAGACGAATTCCCCGCTCTAACGAACTCGCCGTTTAAGGGCGAATTTAAGTTGGTCTACACGGGCGACGACGGGCAACCAATAGCCTCCGAACCGCAAATTGCCACGGGCGCAAGCATTGACTTGAAACCTTACCACGTGGAAATTAGCATGTACGGAGACAAAAAGCCGCTTTTTGATATTCGCGTCAACGGTGAATGCATTAATGGCTCCATTAGCTCTAGGTGTCTCGTTCAAAAAGACGTTGACGCTTGGCTTATCAAGGCTTACCAAATGCGCAAGCAATATCCTAACATGACGGTTGAAATCCCGCGTGTAGTAGCTTGGGGTCTGGACGTGTTTAATATAAATCCGTCTCGGTTCCTCGCTGAGTTGCACGTTACCTTGACGGAGGAAACAACCGCTCACGACCTCGCCGAATCAGCTATTGCGTAAAGGGGCGTTTATCATGAAGATTTACATTTTGCGGGCGTTCCCGACCGCGCACAAGTGGTATCCTGACAGCTCGGTTATCGGCTACTTCACGAATAAGACCGCGTTGCAAAAGGCGATAGCTCAAAATTGGGCGACGCTCGGCGGGTACCAAAAGCGCGACTTCTGCCGCGAATTTTACAATCGTTTTTATCGGAACGACATTTTCAGCAAGCCCGACCAGTATTTGGAATGCGGCGAAATTGAAGTAGCCAACGCCAATGAATTCTGATTGACTGATTAAGTTGTTGTTCAGCCCTTCTCGCTGAAGGGTTGACTAATACCTTAATTGGTAAAAAGGAGAGGAGATTTTATCATGAAAACTTTCGTAGTGTTTTATATGCCGCAAGTGCTCAAACGCGGCGGGGCGCAATGCATTGACAACTGTAGTTGCTCTGGATGTGTTCACGCAAGCACAAAAGCTGTAGCGTTGAAACGCGCAAAGGATTTGGCTCAACAAGCCAGCAAGTTTATTCCTTTTTTTCGCGACTGCACAATCGAAGTTGAAACTCTTACGCTGAAAAAAGCAAAAGCGATTTATGCGGAATTTCACGGTAAAGGGCTTCTGGAACATGATTGGATGTGCACACTTTGCGACTACGCGGCGAGCGTATTGTACGAGGCATGCATTATTTGACGCGCGAATCCCGACTGAAGAGGCAGGTTGACTACCTGCCGAAATGCCCGCCTAATCGCGGGTATATCGGGAAGTCAATTTCTCGAAAGGAAAGGAGTTTTTATTATGAAAACATCAGCACAGCGTTTGAACGTCTTACAAGCGTGTTTAGACGCCCTTCAAACAGCACAAGACAATACTAACGACGCGCTTGACGCTCTTGAACAAGAATTCGGTGAGGGGCGTCTCGACGATGACATTATCGGCTGCCTCGGAAATGTGGAAACCGAATTGGGCTTTGCTATTGAAGAGCTTGAAGCTATCTTTAAGCGCACGCTGGAAGAGTTTCACAAACTCAACGAATAACAATGCCTTTTAACATGCTTTGCGACCGGAAAGGATTGAATGACATGACGATTTACAAGCTGTGCACAAACGGCGGCGTTATCGGCTACTACACGAGCAAGAAAGTTTTGTTCAGCGCGATTAGGAAACACGCCTCCGAACTCAAATTGGACAAGTCCGCAGACTTCCACGAACTTTGCGAAGATTTTCTCTGCGGGTATCGGTGCAGTTCGCTTTACATTGCGGATTTTTTTTGCAACGGGTGGATTGAGGAAATTCCCGCTAATCAAGAACTCGAATGAGCAACCACGCACAAAGTTAAAACCGCCTCGGTTATCGGGGCGGTTTTTTTTATTTCAAGCGGGCTCGCCGCATAAATTTCTAGTGTGATTATATCAGCTTGTATTTTGTGCCGCAATATGCCAGCATATGAACTCTTTTAAAATTTTTTCGTGGAGCTTGAAAATATGGCGCAGAGTAAAATGCATACGTCGGGCGGTCTCCTTGAAAGATAGGCACTCGACGTAGCGCAGGATTAAAAGCGTTTGGAGCGTTGGCTCGTCGACTTGACAGAGGATTTTATCAACAAGTTCCGACTTCGCCAAAAGTATTTTTTCGTTAAGGGCAGTAAGTTCGCGTTCGTCCTCGACAATCATCAGCGCGATTTTTTCTACGCGAGATTTCGCCTCGGTAGAATGCGGCAAGCCGTCGAGAACGGGAACTATATTTTCCGCGCTTAGTCTCAACGCTTGCAAGTGTTTTTCTAGGACGTGAATCCTTTTTTTCAGTTCGCGGACGCTGTTTAGTTCTTGTTCTGTCATGACTTGCCGCCTTTCTTTAATTGTGTTTAACGCGGTCAAGCTCTTCGGCTTGTTTGGCGTCGTTCCATGAATTTAAATCGCCGGTGAGGTACAAATCATCAAATAATGATAATTGGACTGTTCCTTGCCCCGTAGGGCGAGCACATGCAGTCTCTAAACTCCGATAAATAACGTCGTAGCCGTAAACGAACTTGCGGCATTTCTTAAATTTGCTACGGATATGTTCAGCTGTTTTGCCGACCTCGATAGCAAGGCAACGAGAGGCGGCAGTCTGCGATTCAAACACGCGCCGAACGCCGTCTTTAATCAGCGTGAGGGGCTTCATTCTCAAGCGACGCGCCGCCTCCAAATTCGCTGAACCAGTCTTGCTAATTCTGCTGTGGTCGCGATTTTTCATTTGCTCACTCTTGGTGACGTAGCGCAAATTTGTCCAGTGGTTATTCAAACTGTTGCGGTCGATGTGGTCAATCTCGTAACCTTCGGGCTTTGCTCCCAACCAACATTCAGCAACCACGCGGGCGATAGGTATGCGCTGGCAAATTTTATTGCGGTTGACGAACGTGAAACAATATCCTTTTGGCGAGTGATGATAATCGACAATAATTTTATTTTGTTTTTTCGACTTGACGTTACGAAAAATGCGACCGTCCTCACTCACCTCGTACAAAAACTTCAATGACGGTATTTTACGAAACTCGCGATTAGCCATAATGATGACCTCCCCCGAAACCTTACATGTCATGTTTTTACCTCCGACCTCTCAAGAAGTCTGTCATGTAAAGCGGCATTTCTGCCACAGTGCTACTTTTAGGGCTACCTCAACTGGCACCCGTGATTCGGCGGATACGTTCAAACTTTGGGTGACGCGCCGTCCAGTTCAAATCAACTGCTCCGTCGGAGCACAACTTAACCGTGACGCTCGCCACGTCGGGCACGTGCTTTTTGACGAACGCCACATAAGCGGCTAATTCGTCCTCGTCGGCGGGGTAGTCCGCCGTGATTTTTATTCCGTCAAGAACCATTGGCTTGAGCCTCCTTCTTCTTGCGGGCGCGGAGTTGTTTTTGATAATCAGGGTGAGCGGCGTGCCAAGTGCGCATGTAAGCGATATTGCGCAAGCGACGGCAGTCGTCGCAGAAACGGCGGGTAAAGTAGCCGGTGAATTTTTTGCCGCATTGCTCGCAAGTGACGGTAGTAATCATGGCAGTTCCTCCAGTTCGATAAGAACGCGGGGCTCGCCGAATTTCTTAACCGCGCTGACTTGAACGACTTGCCCGTCGTCTAAGTAGCAAATGCCGTTTAAAGAATCCAACACAGCTTTTAAAAAATTATCTACGTCGCCCCACTGACCAGTTAAAATTCCCTTGCGTCGTTTGTAGAATTCAGCGGAAAGTTTAATCGCGCCTTGGAGCGGCTCTCGTCCGTTCATCGCTTTTAACGCGAAAAAGCCGAGCTCGTCCTTGAACTCGGTATAACGCGCTGAATTGAATCGCCGCTTGCCTTGCGTCAAAACACCCATGAAGGGCACGGGCTTAAATGGCGCAACCATTTTAATCAACGGTTACCCTCCATAAAATGTAAAAAAAAA
>JAFQZB010000074.1 GCA_017406175.1 Selenomonadaceae bacterium
CTTGCTCATTTTCGGTTGCTTGACTGCCTTGCGATAGTTTTCTATCTGCTGACTGCTAAAAACTTCGTGACGTTCAACATTGCTAAGAATATAGTCGTAAAGTTCCGGTTCATGCTTTTTCATCACGTGGAATGATTCATGCCAAAATGCCCAATCCAGCGACGTTTCTGATTTTCCATTCAGATAAACGATGTCACGGTCGTCGTCAAATCTGCCGTGCAATTCCGGCGCACCCTCGAAATATTTCACTCCCAATCCAAAAACTTCTTCGCTCATCTTTTGCAATGCCTTTTGCTCTGAATTTAATTCCCTATCGAAAAGTAAGCGCGAATTTTTCATACGCTCGCGAATTTCTGCTGTTGATGCTGAATAAAGCTCATAGTTCTCGTCGTGTGACTTAAAGCGAATCGAATCAAAAAGATAATCGAACGCCGCTTTGATGTCTGCGATTTCTGTCGCTGTCGGGTATGGATACGTCTCTTCCATTTTGAAGCCGTTTTCAGTTGCTTTCGACCATGATTCCTCTGAACGATAATTCACCAGATAATCATTTTGTATCCCACGTTCTTTTAACTTTTCCTTCAAGTAAACCTCAAATGCTCTTGCCATAAGCTCTTCCGGTAGCGTCCAATAAAATTTTTCTCTGCGTTTGTCGAGATTTTTGCATCGTTCGGCTAAGCCGCTACGATTTATCACGTCTTGAACCAACCGAAAACCTTCCATGACCTCTGAACTTACATTTTGCGGATTTTTCTCTTGCGTGCTGTGGGTAATCATCGCCGTCGCAGAATTTTTTTCTTTTTTGCCGAAGTAATTATCGAAACTATGCATCCATTCGTGACCGAGACTCCCTGAACCTTTATTTTTTGTCAGATTGATGACAACCTTCACCGGCTCATAATGGGCAAGCGGTGCATTCTTTCCACCTCTGCCTCGCGCTCCGAACGCTAATCCTAACGAACCGTTCAGCGATAACGCTCGTGGCGGCAAATTCAATGTCTCTGCCATATCTATAAAAGCATCATAGGCGTTATTCAAATTTTCTTGCCGATTTTTATTTTCGACCCAAGTCCCAAACTCAACGCCTCGAAAACCGAACGTCTCTTGAAATTGTTCCGGCGTTACGTCGCCTTTACGTTTTAATTCGCCCGTTCGCGGAGTGTTTTGAGCCTCGCGCTCGTATGGAATTTCTCGATATTTTTCTAATTTCTCTTCCAGCTCTTCCATATGTGAATTTAGATAGGCGAACGCTTCTTCTGACTTTTCAAACGGCGATTGTATTTCAACGTATTCCTTACCAACCTTACAACCAATAAAATAATAACTTCCGTACTTCCAACTATAAACCTTGAATGGATTTTTTTTAGTGCGCGGTGCTTTTTCCTGATGACGGTCTTGACTTTTGTAGCGTTCTATTGCGTCCGCCTCTGTTTCGCCATAACTCAACACTCTGTAATTATAAGCTCCGTGCATTTCCCGTAACTCAATTTTTCGCTTTTTACTATAGCCGTAGTCATAAGGTTCTAACTCAGCAAATACCAGCGAAGAACAATCCTGTTTGTGTCCCATAACTTTGTAAATCAGCATAGTATCTTCTACTCTTTGCGCGACGAATTTAATGTCTCGAAGACTACTCCCGTATTCAGATTCGCGGGTCTTCATTTTTTCCAATTCGGCGGAGAATTCTTCTGCCGTCCATTTGTTTTCTAGCACATCGACCGACATATCGCGCAAGACACTCACTTTGTCCGCCCATTCTCTTATTCGCCATGAATATTTTTTCGGTTTAAGCGGAATAGCGTCGCGCAACGCTCTCACGGCATCGACTTTCCAGCTTTCTACGCCGCTATCCAAAAGTTTTTTGTAATTCGGCGCAGGAAAAGACTTTGACAACGGAACATCTTCTACTTCTGTTTCTACTGCGACTCTAATCAAGTCGCAATAAGCCGCGTATAAATCTTTTCGCGCTCCTCCGATTTTTTCTCCAAAATCTTCTATTCGTTGAGATTTTTTCTCCGGCTCACGATTTTGAGTTTGCTCTACCGCTTGCATGACCGCTCCAGCAACAATATTGCCTTCCTCTACCGCTCCGAAGTCGGCGAACAAATCAAAGTCTGCTGTCTTATTCTTTTTGCTCATCTTTTTCGCCTCGACCTTTGGCGCACAAACATTCTATCGCCATGCCTATTCTTATGTTTTCCAGCTCGCACTCGATAAATTCACGATGAAGTTCGATAACTATTTTTCTGAGACATATAGCTTCTTGCGCCATTTGCAATAGTTTCTCATAATCAGATGTCGCTA
>JAFQZB010000075.1 GCA_017406175.1 Selenomonadaceae bacterium
AATGTCAGCCACCGCCAAAGGGTCGACGCCGGCAAAAGGTTCGTCGAGCAGAATGAACTTCGGCTCCAAGGCAAGACAACGAGCAATCTCCACGCGCCGCCGTTCGCCGCCTGAAAGCTCCGTGCCCTTGCGTTTCTCGACGTGCCGTATGCTGAATTCGCGGAGCAACTCATTAAGCTTTTTGCGTCGTTCGGCTTTGGTTAGGTTGAGCGTCTCAAGGATTGCCATGATGTTTTCGGCGACTGTGAGCTTGCGGAAGATTGACGCCTCTTGCGTTAGGTAACTTATCCCCAGCTCCGCCCGCTTATACATTGGTAGCTTTGAGATGTCCACGTCGGAAATAAAGACGCTACCCGAATCTGGACGCTCAAGCCCGACCATCATATAAAAGGAAGTAGTCTTGCCCGCGCCGTTGGGTCCGAGTAAGCCGACTATTTCGCCCGTCTCGACTTTTAGTGAAACTTTGTTGACGACAGTGCGCCCCTTGAACGCTTTAACTAAGTCGCGTGCCTCAAGATTCATTAGTCGTCGCCTCGTCTGGATTAATCGTAACGGTTTCTTCGGCGGACTTCTCTTCCTCGACCTGCGTGGGTTGCTCGAAAGCTTTGCTGAACTCTTCGGGCATTTGAACTTTGGGTTCAGCCTTCAAGCTCCCGTCGTCAGCAAGATAAACCGTCAGGCGATTGCCGCGAATGGTGTTGTTGTCTTGAATCGCCCACGCGTTACCCGTAACGACTGCTTTGCCCTCCTGCTTGCCGTCGTAGTCGACTTGGTCGCCGCCCGCTTCAAGGTTGCGTTGCTTGCTGATAAGGTGCGCATTGCCCGTACCTATGTAGCGTTCGTCGTCTACCCAGCCTTCCATTTTATCAGCCGTGAAAGTTCCTTCGACCTCACTTTTTGCCAAGCCGCCGTTGGGTATGATAACGTGCTTGCGGTCGTCGGGGAAGTAATCGATATGCTCGCCCGTAAAAGTCCGCGTGTCGCCGTTCGGATATTTCTCGTTAGGTGCAAGGTTCTGCGTGGCGATAACGTTCCCGTCCGCCATCATGTGTCCTTGTCCGTTGCTCATAAGGGCGTTGCAAGTTATGCGCATGTCTTCGCGCACGACGATTACATTGCCGATAAGGTGCGCCTCCTTGGTGTTGACGTTGAAGAGTGCGTGAAGCCCCGTAGCCTTTGCGGTGCCGTGCTTAAGAAGAACATTCCCTTCCGCCGCAACAACGCCCGTGTTCATGTCGTATTCGATAGCGTCGGCGTTGACCTCGCTGGGCAAGTCGTCTTTCTTATCCTCCGCCATTGCCACGGAGCTAACGAGCATTGCCGCCACACACGCCGCACAGATTTTTTTTATCATTAGAAAGCCTCCTCCTCGTCTTTGACGCCCTTTAAAACTCTGGCGTGCCCCAACAGCCCGAAATGTTTAAATTCATTATCGGCATAAGCCAAATCGCCGAAGCCGCGCATATCCTCTTTGGAAATCCTAACGCCGCCCGTCGCGATAATCTTATCCTCGCCCGTGAACCACTCGACTTTATCGCTACGAAGTTTCGCGCCGTCTTTGTTCTTAACTTTGACATCACCCGCCGCACTCAGCAAGCCTTGTTCAGCGAACCATTCAAGTTTGTCCGTCAAAAGCTGTGAGTCTTCGCTGTTCGTTATGTCGACTTCGCCTTCAACCATGATATTTTTTGAGGTCTGGTAGTAAACGCCCGTCTTCGCAGTCAGCTCCCAAATCGTCTCGTCCTCGTCTTTGTACTGATAGAACTTGCCCTTCACGCCGTCAAGCTCAATGTTCTGCGTTATGGTATCGATTCGCATCTTGTCGCAGGTCAGCTCCCAAATTACTTTGCCGTCTTGCTCTTCGACGATTGTATTGCCCTCGTACTCAATGACGGTCGGCGGCTCGACTTTTTCTATCGGCGGCGGCTCGGTGGGCGTCGTTCGGATTGCCCATACCACTACGCACACAAAAAAAATTACAACCAGTGCCGCTAAGATTTTATTTCGTGTGCTCATAGACTTTCCTCCGATGATTTCTTCCTGACTTTAACTGTGTGGTGCTTGTTAGTCTTTTGCATTTCGGGCGGCGTATTCCACCGCTTTTGAAACCAAAGCCACTGCGTCGGGTGCTCGCGTATGGTTTGCTCCAAAATCTTTGTCATCTTTTCCGTGAAGCGCAAAAGGTCGGCGTCGGTGTCTCCGGTGTCCTCAAAGTGCATTACTTCACCGATTTTGACTAGGTGCCGCCCGTCCTCCTTGCGAATGATGAACGCGGGCAGAACCGGTGCATTAAACCGCCTTGAGAAGACAGCCGGTCCCATTGGCGTCGAAGCAATCTTGCCTAAAAAGCTTATAAAGGCTCCGCCGGGTCCTGCGTCTTGGTCGGCAAGGAAGCCGAGTATCTTTCCTTCCTTTAGTGCACGCCCCGCCGCTCGAAGTTCGTTAGTCCCGCGATTGAATATCTCAACGTGAATCGTCGCCCGCAAGTCATCAAGCACCCGCGAATATTCCGCGTTGGGTTGAAGCTTTGCTATTGCCGTGACTGGCAGTCCGTTTAGCGTGAACGCCGCGCTTAGCCATTCCCACGTGCCGATATGCCCTGTCAAAACAACGACGCCATGCCCTTCCGCCAAAGCCGCCTTCATTCGTTCCAAGTGGTCAATCTCAATGTACTGCGACAGATTCTTTTCATTAAGGTTGGGCATATACATGATGTCTAGCATGTTGCGCGCCAGGTTGATGAACGACGCCCGAACGAGTTTGCGAGCTTCCGCCTCCGAAATGTTAAGAGCTGGCATCATCTGGGCGACCGCCCGCTCCCGCTGCTTTTTGACGAGCAGATAATACAAATGCCCGAACACCCACCCCAAAGCTAACAGCACGTCATAGGGCAGGAGCCGGATTATTCTGCTCATCATCATCAGCGTTTTGTAAAGCATATCTTCCTCCAAAAAATTTATTTTTTCTCAAGCGTCGGCATGGGATAATTGTTTTCACGTGCGAAGTCGACGTTCTCCGTTTCAAAGGGAGCTTTATTGTACTTTCTCAAGCAAAGCCTTTTGTATTTCAACGATGAACTTTTATACTTCTCTATATCGAAGACATCAGAATAATCGTCAAGCTTGCCCATAATCTCCAACGCCAGTAAAGTACGCAAACATTTTAAACACTCTCCGCAATTTGAACCGTCAGGAGGATTAAACCAGCACACATTTAAAAACTTCCTTGCAATGTCCCAATCGACGATTCTTTTTAACTTTTCCACACGGCGATATTGACAGCCATCAAGTATCAATTCGGTTTGTTCTGTTCTTATAAGCGGTACGAGATACGCTTCACAAAACTCTGACATATCTTTATCGTGAGATGCTTTCCGGAAAATTTTCTCTTGTTCATAAGTCAAGGCGCTGGCAATATAGTATCTGGAAATCTTTCGACCTAAACTCAAAATGCAAGAATACAAAGCGATATAACTCATGGAGATGGTATTGCCGCCTCTCAATTTGTTTATCACTATATTAAAAGCAGACAAATTCGTAACAAGATAATAAAAAGGCAAATTCAACGCCTGAGCCACTTTTTGATTTTTAAGCAGTAGAGTTCTAAAACGATTTTGTCCAGACTTATTAGTTGGGGAATTTTTTCTATCATGACCGAAGTAAAATAGAGCGTTAATCTTGTAGTTAGGAATCTCTTCGCAGATAAAATGATCGTAAATCGTTGCCAATGCGTCGACGCCACTTGAAATACTTGCTCCGGTTATTCCATTGTTATTTTCCTTGGATTCGGTAAAGCCATCGACGGTGAAATTGACGGGAGCAAGATTAGGCGAATAATCACAAAAAATTTTCCAAACATAACACTTCACATTGTGATAAAGTTGCCGTGAAATTTTCCCGCAAATATGCAAGTCCTGCTTATGAAACATTGCTACGAACAGCGGAACAAGAACAAAGGCATTATAACTTTCGTCGTCGAGCATATCGGCGTATTCTTCTTTTGTCTCGAAGTAAATCGTTTTAAGGGGATAAGGCGAATCCATTTCTGTAAAGTTTATGTCTGCTTCAATCCGCACCATGCCCTTCCCTGTATTGTATCTACGTAAATTAGAAACTTCTACCATAAAGAATTCTCCTTCTATTGATTCATCGCCGTCAATTCCTTATCGTCGAATTCTGGCGCAGTGTAGCGTTCGATAATGCCCGCCCAAAATCCTTTTGCCTTTAAAATAAATTCTATAATCTCTCGAACGGCACCGCGTCCGCCGAAAGCATTTGCCACGTAGTGCGCCCGCTCAATGACTTCAGGGGATGCATCGCCGACCGCCGCACGAAAGCCCACTTGCACAAAAACAGGCAGGTCAATCACGTCGTCGGCAACGTAGCAAATCTCCTCGTCCGTCAAGCCGAACTGCGCCTTGATTTTCTTGTAAGCGTCGCGCTTGTTCATCTGTCCTTGCATGACGGCGGAAATCTTCAGCTCGTTAGCGCGATAAGTAGTCATTGCCGAAGTCCTGCCCGTGATTATCGCCGACTTCAAGCCGCACGAGTGAGCTAGCGTTATCCCGAAACCGTCGCGGCAGTGGAAGACTTTAAACCGTTCGCCGTTCGCCCCGTGATAAATGCCGCCGTCAGTCAACACGCCGTCCACGTCGAATATCATCAGCTGAACGCGCCGTGCCCTGTCGAAGGCGTCGCCCGTAATCTTCATGTCAAACCACACCTTGCCTTAGTAAGTCCGTTATGTGAATCATGCCAACAGGGAAATTGTTTTTGTCTATGACGGGCAAGACTGTCACGGGTCGCGGCTTATGCTTTTCCATGACGGACAGTGCCGCCGCCGCTAACTTGTCCGCACTGATTATTAGCGGCTGTTCAAACATGATGTGTTCGACTGGCTCATCAATGAAACTGCGACTTTTCTCCAGTGCGCGACGTATTATCCCGTCCGTTACCAGCCCGACGAATTTATTTTGCTCGTCGACGACCGAAACTGCGCCCAGCCCCTTAGCCGTCATCTCAAAGAGCGCGTCCTTAGCCGTGGCTCCGACTGTGACAATTGGATTGTCCTTGCCGCTGTGCATGACGTCGCCGACCGTGAGCAGAAGTTTCCTGCCGAGTGCGCCGCCGGGGTGGAATAGTGCAAAGTCATTTGACGTAAAATTTTTCTCGTCCATGAGTGCCATAGCCAACGCGTCGCCCATAGCAAGAGTTGCAGTCGTCGAAGCAGTGGGGGCTAAGCCTAGGGGACACGCCTCGCGTTCGACGCCGATATTTATAAAGTAGTCGCAGTTCTTGCCAAGCGTCGAAGTTCGCTTGCCGCACATGGCGATAATCTCCGCGCCAATCCGCCGCACCACAGGCAAGATATTGACAATCTCCGAGGACTCGCCGCTATTCGATATGGCAATGAGGATGTCGCGTTCGGTTAGCATTCCCAAATCGCCATGATAAGCTTCGGCGGGGTGCATGAAGAATGACGGCGTACCAGTCGAAGAAAGCGTCGCGGCAATCTTTCTGCCGACGTGACCAGATTTGCCCATGCCAGTTACGACAACACGTCCACGACAACGCATAATCCGTTCGACTGCCGCTATGAACTCGTCATCGACGCGGGCAATCAGAGCCTCAATCGCCGCCGCCTCAATCCGTAAAGTTTCTATCGCCTTATCCTTAATCATTTTAATGCCTCGTGAACTTTCAACGCATCAGCTAAGATTTTTTCTAAATCGTCAAGGGCAATCATATTCGCTCCGTCCGAGAGACCTTCGGCGGGATTGTCGTGCACTTCCAAAAACAGACCGTCCACGCCGACTGCACACGCCGCCCGAACTAATGGAGCAACGAACTCGCGTTGACCGCCCGACGCCGAACCCGCCCCGCCCGGCAGTTGTACGCTGTGCGTCCCGTCGAATATCACCGGACAACCAAAGCCGCGCATTATCGGCAAGCCACGCATGTCCACAACGAGATTATTATAGCCAAAGGACGTGCCGCGCTCCGTCAGCAAAATCTTTTCCGTTTGACTGCGGAGCTTGTCGACGACGTTAATCATATCCCGCGCCGAAAGGAATTGCGCCTTCTTGACGTTGACGACCTTGCCAGTTTTGGCGGCGGCAATAAGTAAATCCGTCTGCCTACACAGGAACGCAGGTATTTGCAAGATGTCAGCGACTTCAGCGACGGGCGCGGCTTGATAAGTCTCGTGAATATCCGTAACAATCGGAACCTTCAGCTCACGTTTAATCGCCGCCAAAATCTTTAAACCCTCTTCAAGCCCCGGTCCGCGATAACTTTTAATCGACGAACGGTTTGCCTTATCGAACGACGCCTTGAAGATATACGGCATGTTCAAACGTTCAGCAATCTCTTTGGCGCGCCGCCCGATTTTTAAACTACGTTCAAAGCCCTCAAGCACGCACGGTCCAGCAAGCAAGATTAACTTGCCGCCGCCAATCTCAATGTCTCCAACCTTAACTTTATTCATGACGTTTCCTCCCGATAAATTTCGTTGACTAGTTGCAAGTCCTCTTCCGTGTCGACGCCAATGAACTGGCACGAACTCTTTATCACGCGAATCCTAAAGCCGTTCTCAAGGGCGCGGAGCTGTTCGAGTGATTCGGCTTGCTCAAGGGGCGTCGGCGGCATCTTTGCATAATCAATCAGGAATTGCCGCCGGTAAGCGTAAATGCCTATGTGCTTGAAGACGGGCGACTTGCCAGCGTTGCGAGGATAGGGAATCAACGACCGCGAGAAGTACAACGCGTCATTGTTCTTGCCGAGGACGACTTTGACGTTATTTGGATTGTTCATCTCGGCGGCGTCGGCAAGTTCGGTGGCAACGGTCGCCATTTGCAAATCTTTATCCTCAGCGAACGCCGCAACGAGTTCATCAATCAAGCTCGGCTCAATCAACGGCTCATCGCCCTGCACGTTTACGACGATTTCCACGTCGGGAAATTTCTCCGCGACTTCGGCAAGGCGGTCTGTTCCTGTCTTGTGGTCAGCACGAGTCATCATCGCCCGCCCGTGATTGTCTTCGACGGCTCTTAAAATTCTCTCGTCGTCAGTCGCCACGATAACTTCAGCCACAGACCTTGCAAGGCTTGCCCGCTCCCAAACCCGACAAATCATCGGCTTGCCGCAAATATCAGCAAGCGGCTTGCCCGGCAGTCTCGTCGAAGAGTACCTTGCAGGTATCACGCAAATCGATTTCATTTCCGAACCTCCAGAATTTTTTCTGCGGCTAATCTTAACACAATCCACGGCGAGCGGCAAACATTCTTTAATAATTTTTTCAGATTGAACTGGTATAGTTGCGAAAACTTTTGCGAGAGGAGGTCACGCCTTGAAGAAGAAAATTTTTGGCGGAATTATTTTGACGGCACTTATAAGCGCGGCGTTGACTTTGGGGCTAGTGTGTTTGTTGTTAGGAATTAATTCAGGTAGCAATGCGTTTGACCTCGGCAGATTCTTCGTGGCGATGAGATTCATTGAAAGCAATTTCGTTCAGGACGTTGACAGGCGGAACCTAATCGACGGGGCAATCAATGGTATGGTGAATTCTTTGGGCGACCCGCATTCGGTTTATCTTGCGCCGCAACTCTACAGCCAGCTACGTGCGGAGACAAGCGGCTCATTCGGGGGCATCGGCGTTTATATGGGTTTTAAAAATGGCGGCGTGCAAGTCGTCAACGTCATTCCCGACGGACCGGGGCAAAGGGCAGGACTTCAAGCGGGCGATGAGATTTTGGCGGTAGACGGCTTGCCCGTTACGGAAATTGCCCCCGGCGAAGTGGCTTTGAAGATTCGCGGCGAGATTGGTACGCCCGTCGAACTTCTGATTCACCGCGAAGGCTCGGAGGACATGACTTACAACTTGACGCGGGAAAATATTCAAGTCAAAACCGTGGCGGGCAAGATGATTGACGACCGCCTTGCCTACATGAAAATTTCCAACTTCAGCGAGAACACCGGCGACGAGTTCAAAAAGACGCTTGCCGACCTCGAACGCGACGGCATGAAAGGTCTTATCCTCGACATGCGGCAAAATCCCGGCGGAGTCATTACAAGTTGCGTTGAGGTTGCTCAAGAGATTGTGCCGGCGGGAACGGTTACTTCAGTGATTAAGCGCGACGGCTCGAAGGAAGTTTACACGTCGGACTTGCCCGCGGCGAAATTCCCGATTGTCGTTCTGCTTGACGGCAACAGCGCGAGTGCCGCCGAACTTCTAAGCGGCGCATTGCAGGACACAAAAGCGGCTATCGTCGTCGGGGAAACTTCCTACGGCAAAGGCTCGGTTCAAACGCTTATACCCATGGCGCACAACGACGGCTTGAAGCTCACGATTGCCCGCTACTACACGCCAAACGGCAAATGTATTGACGGGCTTGGCATTTCGCCTGACGTGGAGATTAAATCGCCGCCTACGCCGCACCCGCTCTACGACCTAAACCTTGACGAGGCAAACGACCCGCAACTTAGCAAGGCAGAGGAGCTTTTACGTCATCAAGTGGACGCGGGGAAAATTCTGTTCGACGATGATTTTTGGAAGAATCCTTGACAGCAAATGAAAAAGCCTCTTCCGCAGTGGAGGAGGCTTTTTAGTTTAAAGCTCTATCAGATGTTTTGGCGAACGCGTTAAAGGTTGAGCCGTGCCCGCCGTGACTAAAACGGTATCTTCAATCCGCACGCCGCCGAAATTCTCAAGGTAGATGCCAGGCTCGTCCGTAACAATCATATTGGGCAGGAGACTTTCGCACTTGCTTAGCTTGCTAAGGCGTGGCTCCTCGTGAATTTCCAATCCGACGCCGTGCCCTAAGCCGTGAACGAAAAATCTTCCGTAGCCCGCCGCCGTCAGTCGTTCACGAACCGCCGAATCAATTTCCACACCGCCCTTGCCAGCCGTGATGACTTCCAAGCCGTAAAGTTGCGCGTCCAGCACGAGATTATAAATCTTGCGTTGATCAGCCAACGCCCTGCCTACACAAACCGTCCGCGTGATATCCGAGCAATAGCCGTTGAAGGTCGCGCCGAAATCCATCGTGACGAGTTCGCCCGCGTTGATTTTCTTATCGGACGCCGTGCCGTGTGGAAGAGCTCCTCGCCAACCTGAAGCAACAATCGTAGCGAACGCCGCCGCCTCGGAGCCTAAACGCCGCATGAAGTATTCCAACTCCGCCGCAACCTCGACTTCACGGACGCCGGGCTTAATGACCTCCAGAACTTTTTTAAAAGCCTCGTCGGCAATATCACACGCCCTGCGAATATTGGCAATCTCCGCCGCGTCCTTGACTTGCCGCAAGCTATCCAACGCAACCGATTTGAACTTGACGCCTTTAAGCTCCTTTTTTAGGTAGCTGTGCTCGGCAACAGTCATCGTCAGCCCCTCGAAGCCGACACGCTTACAGCCGGAGATTTTTATTTCCTCGACGATTTTTTTATAAAGCCCTTCGGTCTGCTCGACTAGCGTAAAATTTTTTGCCTGCGTGATTGCTTGTTCGGTGTAGCGTCCGTCGGTTATGAGCTTGCGGAAGTTCTTGCCGATTAAAAGTGCCGAGCTGTCGCCGCGAAAGCCGCTAAAATATGTAACGTTCGGAACTTTCGTTATCAACACCGCGTCGACCTCTTTGGCGGCAAGCTCTTCTTGCAGTCTAATCAGTCGCTCGTTCATTGGGTGTCCTTCTGAATCTTCCTAATGGCAATATCAAGGGCGGCAATGTAGCTGTCGACGCCAAAGCCGCAAATCTGCCCCATGACGACCGGCGCAAGAACTGACGTATGGCGGAACTCTTCGCGGCGGTGAATGTTCGATAGGTGCAATTCAATCACGGGCACAGGCACGGCGGCTATCGCGTCGCGCAGGGCTATGCTGTAATGCGTCAAAGCCCCCGCGTTTAGCAAAATGAAATCGTATCGTCCGCGTGCCTTCTGGATTGCCTCGACCAGTTCGCCTTCAAAATTCGACTGCAGAAAATCTATCGTGTCAACGCCCGCCTCCTTTGCCCGCTGTCGTAGCAGTTCGTTTATATCGTTAAGCGTCGTCCATCCGTATATCTCTGGCTCGCGTGTTCCCAGCAAATTCAAGTTCGGTCCGTTCAAAACCAGAATCCGTTTGACGTTGACGCCCTCAGCGTTTGATTGCAAATCCTTTCTCCCCTTCCACAACGGGCAAGTCGCTAAGCTCAAGGCTATCAACCCTGATTTGACCTTTGCCCTTTTTTATTCGTTCGATAAGCTGTTCGATAATCGGCGGCTCGCCTTGCAGTTCCATAGTAACGGAACCGTCGCTCATGTTCCTGACCCAGCCTGTCACGTCACGAGCTCTTGCCTCCGCTTGAACAAACCGTCGGAAGAAAACTCGTTGCACGCGACCAACTGCACGACCCGCCTTGCGCACAAGGTTAGTATCTGATGGCAAATGTGTTCTCCCCTTTGACGACGGGCAAATCACTGGCTGTGTAGTTCGTGACCTTAATCCAATCGTTGCCGCGTTTAATCTTAGCAATGAGCCGTTCGACCGTCGGAGCCTCGCCTTGCAGTTCCATAGTTACGGAGCCGTCGCTCATGTTCTTTACCCAACCGGTTATGCCCATAGCCTTAGCATTGCTTTGAACAAAGAATCTAAAGCCGACGCCTTGCACGCGACCTTCAGCACGACCCGCCACGCGCACGCCGTTTTCAAGG
>JAFQZB010000076.1 GCA_017406175.1 Selenomonadaceae bacterium
AAATAATATCCTTTCGGTAGATTGATTAGATTGAAAAGAAATGTCAAAGATGGAACGCCGTGTGCGGTGAAAATCGCATGCACGGTGTGGAGTGGGGGAAAACTCGGAGATTACCTCAAAGAGTTACCTATCACTATAAATCCGTTGGACAGAGGAAACTTTTACGATAAGCAACGGAGAAAAGAAAGTAACGCCGTACAGCGGAATCTTCACGGTGCAAACAATTCGCAGTGACGACGAAACGAAACTGCTGGTAAATCCGATAGGAATGTACATAAGCGATTTTTCATGGTCGAAAGACGCTTCAGCGGTCAACACGGAATCAACGACGAATGTCAATAAAAAATGATGGGAGACGATATAGATGAGAAAAAATTTTAGGAAAATGGCGTTGGCAATGGCGATAATGGCGACGCTGTTCAATCAGTGCGATGTACAGGCAGCAGAATCGGAAAAAGCGGTCGTGCAAGCCGAAGTTCGCGAAAATCAATCGGCGGCAACGGCTGAGGATAAAAACAAGGTCGAAAAGCGCAAGGACAAAAAGAAAAAAATCGACTCGAAGGAAATAAGCGCACGGATTGATGAGCTTGACGAAAAATTTGAGGAACAAAGAGCAACGCAGAAAAAAATCCTTGAAAAGTTGGAGCAAATGGAATCGGAGCGTGTAAAAGGAGCGAATGAAGAAATTTCCGCTTACAATCCGCTGGTGAATCCGAGTGCGCCGCAAAAAATCAGTTACACGCAAGACGGAGCGAACAGTCAGGAGAATTCTACGGTGGTGTTCAAATACGCGCCGAATCAGCTGTACAAAATCTATTGTCGAGTGGGCTATCTGACGGATTTGTCGTTGAAGAAGGGCGAGAAGGTTACGTTTGTCGGAGGCGGCGACACAAGTGCATGGGCGGTCGAAAAAGCGACGGTAGACGGCGTGGCGCACATTTACATAAAGCCGACGGTCGAGACGAGCACGACAAATTTGATAATCACGACGAACAAGCGCAGTTATCAGCTGATTCTTAATACGAGTAGCTGGTATAACCCGATGGTGACGTGGAATTACGGACAAGAAGAGCAATCGGCAATAAATCTGGGCGAGGAACAAGGAATGATAAGCAAGATAAATGAGAATGTGGAGTCGCTGAACTTCAACTACAAAATCAGTGGAGAATCAAGCGTGAAACTGCTTACGGTATTCGACGACGGCGAAAAAACAATTTTGAAGTTTGACAAGACGCCGAAACGCCTTCCGAGTCTGTTCATTAAGAACAAGGGCAAAATAATCATGGCGAATTACAAAATCCGCGAAAACTGCTACATAGTGGACAGAGTGGCGGAGGAAATCGAGTTGCGTATTTCGGACAAGGAGATAATCAAAATCATGAATAAAAAATGATGAGGAGCGTAAGAATTGGAAACGATAAAAACGTTAGTCCTGTACATACAAAAAAAATTTGGGCTGAAGGCAAAAACTGAAGAGAAGGAAGAAGAAGTCGGCGGCTATTCGATGAACGAGGGTAAGCCGGATAAGGTATTCGGATTTCGGCGAGAGGTAGTCAAAGGCGTTGTGGTATTTTTCGGAACGGTGCTGGTATTGGCGTTCATATTTGCGACGAGCGGCGAAGATGAGACTAAACAAGAAAAAGATACTTTACCTTCGGCAACAGAATCGGAAATAGCTGACGTTAGAAAGCCAAAAACATTGCCGAACGACTACGAAACATTGATGGCGATGAACAAAGCCAAAGAAGATGAATTACGTCGACAAGCAGAAGAAAATGCACGAAAAGCGGCAAATACTCAGCCGCCGGAACAACCAGCGGCAAAAGTAGTTGAAAATCCGGTTCCAGTGATACCAGAACGCAAAGTTTTGCCTCCAGTAGTGCAAATGCCGGTATTGCCCGAAGAAACTCCTGCAGTTGCACCAGTAAAAGTCGATAATAATCCGAAAAGCGATGAGGGCAAATATAAATCGGCAATATCATTCGCATTAGGCGAAGGCTCGAATCAAGAATCAAGTCCAAGTGATTCATTGAAGACGGAAACAAAAACTTCTCCGCGACAAGTAAAGACGGAATATCATGCGCCCGATAATTCGACGTTGGGCGCGGGCACGGTCATAGCAGTTCGGTTGCTGACGGGAATAGATACATCAGTTGAAGGACAAGTAATGGCACAGGTTTTAGCAGACGTTTACGACACGGCGACAGGAACAAAATTATTGATACCGCAAGGAAGTCAGTTAATCGGGTCATATGATAAAAAATCAGTAGGCAATGGCAGAGTCCCCGTAACGTTTAAGCAGTTGACGTTGCCAGACGGCGGCTCATGGACAATCTCGGAAAATATGGTAGCGGTAGACGGCGCGGGATATACAGGAATAGCCGGTAAAGTGCATCATCACACGGGACAAAAAATTTCGGCAGGAATGATAGGAGCGTCGATAGCGGCAATGGGTTCGTTGGCGGCGGGAAATGTCTCGTCAAGCAATGAGACATACACGGCAGGACAAATAGCGATGCATGGAGCAGTGGCGGATTTGATAGATTCGACATCAGAAATGTTCAAGGAAGCGACGAAGATAGAAAACACGGTGACGATAGAGCCAGGCTACGAATTCAATGTTTACGTAACGGAAAATATTACGTTTTAGCATGGAGGTCGAAAATTTATGAAAAAAGAGAAATGGACAGATGAGGAATTGATTCA
>JAFQZB010000077.1 GCA_017406175.1 Selenomonadaceae bacterium
AACCGACTTGGACAACGAAGACGTTATCCGCGTCCTTAAAGCCAATCGCTTGAGCTATCAGGATAAACGCGCCGAGCTTTTGAATTGGGCGGAGGAAATGGTTGAGACTTTAGCTAAGGCTCTCGAAACGCAAAAGCAAAAAGCCTTCGACGAGTTCATAAACGTTCGCAACAGAGCCATTCGCACGAACGACTACGAACGCTATAAAATTCAAGAACGCATTGCAAGCATTATGCTTTACGTCAAACACCCCGAATTGGACAGCGGCACCGATGCCGAGGCTCTTGAAAAGTTCGGCAACGTCTACATGAAGCATTTCATCTACGACGCCAGCGATTTCCTCAGGAATATCTGTAGCAAGCCCAAGACAAATTCCAAAGGCGATAAGAGAGACCCTCAGGCGGAAAAGATTGAGCTACTCGAAAACATGTTGAATCGCTCCGATATGCTCTTGAAGGACTTGCAAGACGAGTTCGACGCCCGCATTAAGCAAAGTCATCAAGATGATTTGGTGGAGTTCTTCTCGCGGCTGAATTCAGAGAAGTACGGTTGCATTCTCGACGAGGTCTTGAACGCTAGGAACGGGGTTCGCAAGCTCCGCAAGGAAAATGTTCAGCTTCATCCCGAAATAGGCGGGCTGTTTATCCTTATCGAACGCTTCGCACAATTTATCCGTGACAGCGAGATTAATCCAATCCTCAAGCCCGGTGCCGTCAAAGAAGTTCGCTTAGAAGAAGTCGAATCGTGTGATTATGACGGTTCGCCCTTCCTAAACACCACGGAGATTAAAAAGGTTAGAGTTCTATCGCCCGGCTGGGTGTATAAAAATAAAGATGTTCAAATTTCACGCCCGCGACTTAAAGAGGTCACGGAGTAAGGAGGTATTTTTATGTTAATCAACGGAGAGGAGCACAACGATTTGTGCGTTGGAATTGATTTGGGTACAACCAATTCCGTTTTGGCGACGGTGAATATCCGCCCGAACGGAAATATCGTCAGCAAGGTTGTCGACCTGGACAGAGCTGTTGACATGTACAACGCGGGAGCAGGTGCTAAGTTCACGCTAAAGAAAAGTCCAATCCTGCCGAGTTGCGTCTATTACAACGACGAAAAGAACTATCAGCCGATTGTCGGCGACTTCGCGAAGGGCAGGTATCCTCTTCGCCCGTATCTCGTCGCTAAGTCAATCAAAAGCCAAATGGGTAATGAGTTCGTCGAAGGTCTATCATCGAATATCCCAGACAAGACGCCAGCGCAAGTCTCAGCCAGAATCTTAGAGCACATGTTGCGCAATGCCGCTAAGATTTATCACTTGGAGAAAATTGACGACGCAGTAATAACCGTGCCCGCCAATTTCGATTTCATCATGAGGCAAGCGACGTTGAAGGCGGCGGAGCTTGCTGGAATTAAAATCAGAAAGGCGGACGGCTCCCCGCGACAAATTCTTTTGTCTGAACCACGCGCCGTCATCTATGATTTTATCAATCAAGTGCGCAATGGCGAGATAGCCGACCAGATTTTAGATTTAAGCTCGAAGAAAAATGTTATGGTCTTCGACTTGGGCGGCGGCACTCTCGATATTACCCTGCATGAAATTTCACGACGCGACGACGCGCCCGAAATTTTAAACGTCAAAGACATTGCGACCAATCGTTATACCCTTTTGGGCGGCGATGATTTTGATTTGTGCCTCGCTAAGGCTATGTTCCAAAATTATCTCAAGCAATACGCGGCGCACTCTGATATTGTCCAGAAGATACGCAACGAGGAACAAGGCGTTATGAGTCAGCTCCTCAACTACGCCGAGAATTTAAAACTGGAAGTCAGTGCTCAGAAAAGTGACGCGTTCGGCGATGGTGATTCAGGTTGGTGGGACGACGAAGGCGAAGATTTTCCCGTCGGCGGCAATATCGGCACTACGGGTTATGCTTACAGCGACAACTTCACAGCCACGCAACTTGAGGAAATTTGGAAAGACTTCATGGGCGATGAATTGCGATTCGACGACTACAAAGACCTAAACGCCGTCGCAGAGAAATTCGGCAAGCAGAAAAATATTATCCTGCCGATTCTCGACGTGCTAAGCAAAGCCTCAATCAAGCTCGGCACGGATATTAAAGTTGACGCCGTAATCATGAACGGTGGAATGTCCCGCTTTTACATGGTGATTAATCGCTTGAAGAAGTTCTTCGGCTTTGAACCGATTGTCGCCCTAGACCCCGACCAAGCTGTTGCTCGTGGCGCGGCTGTTTACCATTACTTTATCCATAAGTACGACAAGGAGCTTGCCAGCGAAGTTCAAAACGAATTGCCCAGCAAAGAACCTAAGCTTCCGACGCCGCCCCCGCTGACTTATTCAAGGCAGAACACCCGCCCAGACTTTTTGACACGCAGAACCACTCGAAACATCACGGCGGCTGATAGGTCAATCGGCGTCGTCTTCGGTAGCAATATCCTTAACGAAAGTTTTTACCTGGTGACATTCGGCGGCAATTACGAAGAGATTATCCCCGCTGGCAAGGAGTTGCCTTACACGTCGAACCGATTCACCGGCTTTAGGTTGCCGCCTGGGAAAAATGTTATTAGCGTTCCGATTGCCCGTTGCGAGGCGGACGGCAACTATAAAATCATTGCTAAGGGCAATATCTCCTTCCCCGAACGCTATTCACGCATGAAGGAAGATGTTTTCGTTACGTTTAGCATCTTCATGGACGAGGATAAGATTATTCGCATGGACGCCGCCACGTGTCGAGACGAACGCGGACTTGAGCTGATGGATCATGGCACGACGGAAATATCTATTGCGACGGGTTTTGATAGGGGCGTTAAGACTAAGCTAATCTCTCGCTTCGGGGGCAAGGTCAATCCGCGTGCCCAACTCAATACGATTCGTTCGCTGTGCCGCAATGTCGATGACGCCTTCCGCCGCAAGAACAAGGAAGCTAACGTAAAATTCTCCGCGACGCTCAAGCTAAACGTCAGCACGATTATTTCTGCCACGAATCACAGAGACTTTGCCGAACCGCTTCTACAAATGCTAGATGACGTTAAGAACTCTCGCGAAGAAAGCTTCAAGCTCCGTTGCGTCATCATTGCTAGGAAGATTGGCTCGGTTTGGACGCAGCAACAAAAAAGACGCCTTGCGCACCTGTGCTTGTACCTTTTGGACGATGAGATTTACAACCCCGGCATAACCCTCGGACGCCCCCAAGGCTTGAAGATGAACACGAAGATACAAGCTATCTATACGCTGTCGATGTGCGGCAGTGAGAATGATCTTGCTCTACTGATTAACTTGCACAATAACGACAAGTTCCGCATGGCAAATCTTTTTACGCACGCGATGACTAAAACGGAGGTCGATTGGATTTATTACGAGTTCAAGAAGGACTGCGCGAAGATTTTAAACGGCGCGACGACCTCGGCGATTCAAATCTCGGCGCACGCTCTCGGCGTTGCCTTCAAAGTCGACGGACGCCCGACTAACTCTTCAATCCGCCGTGAACAAATCGTGACTGACCTTTGCAACGTGATTCGCTCACGGAACCTGAATAACGTCGAGATTAGCGTTTGCATTTTGGCTATTGGAATGATTTGCGACCGCCGTAACGTCAACAACATGTCGCAAGGCTCCTTCGAGGACGCGGAAAGGCTCCTAAACGACCTGAATCGCATTTACGACGAAAACTTTGTTGAACTGTTTGCTAAGGCTCAAGACGTGGCGCAGAAGATGATTCACGGCGGGCAACTCAGCGCGGAGGAGGAAGAATCTTTGCTGATGAAGTGGGCGACTTGATACCATGGAGACATTAGACTTTGCAACTATGGCAGTAATGGCGGGCATGGGGTTCGTCGCGGCATTCATTGATTCGGTTGTGGGCGGCGGCGGGCTCATCTCCGTCCCAACTTTAATGTGGGCGGGCTTACCTATGCTTAACGTCCTCGGCACAAATAAAATCGCGTCATGCATGGGAGCTTGCGCGGGCTTTGTGACTTATTGGCGGTCGGGCACGGTTGATAAAAGGATTATGCGTGTGATGTTCCCGCTGTCGTTTATCGGCTCGGCTTTTGGCGTGTTCGTCGTCAGGCAAGTCCCGCCCGACTTCCTGCGCCCGCTCGTCGTGGTTATGCTGATTGTCATTGCGATTTACTCCGTGGCAAAAAAAAATTGGAGCGCGGATAAAAAGTCCGTCCGCGTCTCCCACAAAAATTATTTGCTCGGCATCGTGTTAATCTTCGGGCTCGGCTTCTATGACGGCTTCTTTGGTCCGGGCACAGGCTCGTTTATGTTGTTCCTGTATCTGATGATGGGCTACGGCTTCTTGACTGCCGCCGCCAATGCCCGCGCCGCGAACTTTGCAAGCAACCTAGCCGCCGCGAGTATCTTTGCAGGATTCGGGCTTGTGAATTATTCCTACTCCATTCCGATGGGCTTAGGCATGATTCTGGGGGCGGCGTGTGGTGCGCGTATGGCTATCACTAAGGGCGCGGCTTACGTCAGACCACTCTTTATCGGCATGACCATTGTTTTAATCGGCAAGCAGTTGATTGAGCTGTTTAAGTGACTTCTTATCGACCTTGCCCGATGCGTTAAGCGGCAGGGCGTCAACGAAAATAATATCCCTAGGAGATTCGGCAGGTGTAAGGGCTTGCCGAATTCTTTTTTTGTCCACGGAGCCGACGACGTAAGCCAAGAAGTTATCGCCGCGAACTTTATCGGGGACTTTGACGACAGCAACCGCCTTGACGCCTTCGAGAGTAGCAATCTTGCCTTCAATGTCGAGTGCAGAAAGTTTTACGCCGCCGCGATTGATGAAGTCTTCGCCGCGACCCTCAAAGATTAAATCGCCGCCTTCAATGCGTCCGAAGTCGCCGACGGTCGCGGGCGTAGCAATGCCTTCGGCGCAAAAGGGCGTATCAACATAAATCAGCCCGTCGCGGATAAGAACCGTCACGCCGTCAAAGGGCTTGCCGAGATTATGAACGTCAGCGGCATTGGCGGCGGAGATTTTCTTATACGTGATGAAGCTTAGCTCGCTCGCGCCGTAGTAGAGGAAGATTTCAGCGGTCGGGAACTTCTTCATAAGGTTGAGGCTTTGAGCTTTCGTCAAGACTTGCGAACCGGTGAAGATTGAGCGAATTTTATCAAGCGGCTCGCCCGACGCTAGCAAAGACAACTTAGCGGGCACGAGATAAATATTGGTCGCGTCCTTGATGAGCTTAAGCCACGTCTTAGGCGAAAACTTATCTGACGTGACGACCGAGCCGCCCGCGTGCATGACGGCTAGGAACGTATTCAAGTTGCCGGTGAAGTCCAAACTGCCATGCATGAACACTTTAGACGATTCGTCGACGCGGAAGACTTTGTTTTGCGTGGGGAAGAAGTTCAGCCAGCTATCGAAGGTGCGCCGTAAAGTCTTTGGCGTGGACGTGGAACCGCTCGTTTTGACTTCAAAGCTTTTGGACGGGTTGCCCTTCTGCGCGGCGAAGAAGTTGACGGCTTGAGAAATAAAATTGCCGCCGTTTGATTGATTGTCGACGGCATTAAGGAAGGCTTCATAAGTCAAAGCGTCTTCGTCGACGGTGAGGAAGATTTTATCGGGCATAAGCCGCGCTTTAGCTTTAAGTAGGTCGTAAAAGTTCATGATTCACACTCCGATTAAGATTGCTTCGCCCGTGCCGCCCGCGCCCGCGATACTCATCAAGCCAAGCCCGCCAGACCTCTTAAGCGACGCAAGCAAATGAATCATGAGGACTGCGCCGCTTGCCCCGTAAGGATGACCATAAGCCAACGCGCCGCCCAGAGGATTGAACTTGTCGATAAGGTTAGGATGCGCACGCTCAAATAGCACGTCGATAACCGCGAACGCCTCGTTGAATTCAATCGCCGCGAGGTCGTCATACTGCAGGTTATTTCTAGCCAACAACTTATCGGCGACGGCTTGAGCACCACGCGGACTTTCAAGGGGATTAACTCCGGCGGTTGCAACGTCGAGAACCTTTGCGGCGGATGTCAGGTTGTGTTGCCGAACGAAAGCTTCACTAGCCAGCACGACGAACGCCGCCCCGTCATTGATACGGCAAGCGTTGCCCGCAGAAATAATCGTGCCTTCGCCCAGCGGCAACGGCGCACGCTCCAAAAGTCGTCGGGTAATGTTCTTCTTAATGCCCGTGTCCTCACGAACGCCCGCGACCTCAACGAGACTTCCGCGCAAAGTTTCAATCGCCGCTACCGCCCGTTGATGACTTGTCAAAGCCCAAGCGTCGAGTTCGTCTTTGGAAATGTTTTCAGCCTCGGCGACGCGTTGAGCACCTTTGAGCATGGCAAGCGGGTCGAGTTCGTCGGGGGAAAATTGCGCCGTTCGATACGCGCCCTTAACGCCGTCCGCCGCCGTCAAGCTAAAGCGTTCGTCGTTCGGGTGATAAATCCTCAGCGGTTGAAGCGATGAACTTTCGACGCCGCCCGCAATGATAACATCAGCTAATCCCGCCGCAATCTTAGCATAAGCAATGGCAATCGCCGCCGTCCCGCTCGCGCATTGCCTATCGACAGTCAAAGCCGCCGTCGAAGTTTCAAAGCCCGCAAGCAAAGTCATGAGCCGCGCAAGATTGCCGCCCGTGCCAACTGCATTGCCGCAAATGACCTCGTCGATGCGTTCAACGTGCAGAGCCTTAAGAACTTCCGCGCCGATAATTTCAGGGCGAAGCGTCTTAAATTTGGTGTTGGCAACGACGATAGCCGAGCGCAAGCCTTCTACAATGTAAACGTTCATGACACGTCCCCCAAGACTTTTCGGACGCCCGCGCCCCTTATCTCTAATCGGTTGCCGTCGACGTGCAAGGAAAGCGATTCGCCTGCCGTGATAAAGTTCTTGAACTTGAGCCTGATTGATTGGTTTGGAAACTTCGCGCAGATTGTCTCCAAGATTAAGAAGGCGGGCACGATTGGCGGGTTGAATCTGTGAATTGGATTGTTATCGCCGACTGCCGCTACAAAGTCCAAAACCTCCGACGCTGTGAACACTCGCCAAATCTTTTCCGCTGACTGAATGCGACTGCCGAGAGCCGCTGTAATCTCTTTGTGCGGACGAATCATCTTGACGACAAGTTCAGCCTCTGCCGAACTCGCACGCAGGAGAACCATTGACGAATGCTCCTTGACGATTTGCGCGCCCGCCTCGAATGTCCCGCGCCTGAATTGCAATTCGATAATCACGAAGCCGACGAACTGACCGAACGCCGATAATTTTTTTGCAAGCTCCCGTATCATTAGCATCACTCCAAAAAAAATCGCCCGCCAGCCTTCGACGAGCAATTTTTATTTCGGTCGAGAAAATCACTTAGAACATCATGTTAATCAAGTTGCCCATATTGCCCAAAGCCGTCATGTTGCGATAAGCATTGCCGGTATAAAGGGCGGCGGTGTCGAGTTGGTCGCCGAGCATCGCTTGAGCCGTGGGGAAGAGTCTATCGGCTTGGCTGTTTGCGAAGCTGATATGACTTTCCGCCTTGCCCGCCAGCCCGTCCTTGCCCAAAATAGAAGAAACTCTTTCAGGGCTGTTTACAATCGAGTTGGCAAGTTGCGCCTCGTTAATGCTCAAGGAACCGTTGCTACCCACCGTCAAGCCGATTGAGTCATAGAGATTGGCGCGATAGGTCGTGTCCCCGAAGGTCGTTGCCATTTGCCCGATACGATTTGAAACGTCCTTGTGGTCGCCGAAGAAATTAACCGCGCTGTTGTAGTCGTCGACGAAAGCCTTGACAGTATCGAGAGCCGCTTGAAGTTCTTTGCTGTAAGTCGTGGTCGTAGTAACGTTGCCGTCTTCGTCGGTCTCGGTCTTCGTCGTGATTGCGCCTTCCTTTTCCACGCTGAAGTTGTAACCTTTGAGCTTGTCGGCGGAGGAGCTAAGGTCTTGCATTGTCTCCTTGAATTCGGAATTGAAAGCCGCCTTAGCCTCGTCGTAACTTGCCATGACCGCTTTGAGATTGGCATTGACTTCCGTTATTCCCGCCAGCGAACTCGTCGCGTTGTTCTGGAAGTTGCCGTAAGCATTCCATAGTTGCGCCGCTGAATTTTGCTTCTGGTTGTTCGTGTTGAATAGCCAGCTGTAGTTGTTGATTCCGTTGATGCCTGCCATTTTAATCACCTTCCTTGAATCTAAACTCTCCTTGAAAAATTTTTTTGATTCTACAACATTCGCCGAGGGCTTGCAAGAATTTTTTACGGCGGCAGGATTTTTAATCGGCGCGGAAAACTTATCACAGGCAAAGGAGATGTTTTGATGAAAGAATTGATGTTGGGCAACAAGGCACTAGCTCGCGGGCTGTGGGAAGCGGGCGTTGCATTCGTGTCGAGCTACCCCGGCACGCCCTCGACTGAGATAACTGAAGAGGCTGTTAAGTTCGATGACATTTACTGCGAATGGGCACCCAATGAGAAAGTCGCGATGGAGTCGGCGTTCGGGGCGTCACTTGCGGGGCGGCGTGCCTTCTGCGGACAAAAACACGTCGGCTTGAACGTGGCGGCTGACCCGCTGTTCACGATGAGTTATACGGGCGTCAATGCGGGCTTGGTCTGTGTCGTGGCAGACGACGCGGGGATACACTCTTCCCAGAACGAACAAGACAGCCGGCACTACGCCATAGCCGCCAAAGTTCCAATGCTTGAGCCTTCTGACTCCGCCGAGGCTTTGAACTTCGCTAAGCTTGCCTACGAGATTTCCGAACAGTTCGATACGCCGGTTATAATCAAGATGTGCACACGGGTTGCACACAGTCAATCGGTCGTCGAGACGGGCGAGCGTGTCGAATACAGCCGACCTTACGTCAAAGATATTGCAAAGTACGTGATGATGCCGGGCAACGCTAAGAAACGGCACCCGATAGTTGAGGAGCGGACGCGCAAGCTGATTGCCTACGCGGAACGGACGCCGATTAATCGCGTGGAGTTCACGACGGACGAGCTTGGGATAATCACTTCGTCGACTTGCTATCAATACGTAAAGGAAGTCTTCGGAGAGGGTGCAAGCGTCCTAAAGCTCGGCATGATTAATCCTCTGCCCGTGGAGCTGATAAAGAACTTCGCGGCGCGTGTCAAACGGTTGGTCGTCGTCGAGGAGCTTGACCCCGTGATTGAGACTCACGTTAAGTCATTGGGCTTGCAAGTCGAAGGCTCGGAGCTGTTGCCGCGTATAGACGAGTTCAGCCAAAATTTAATCGCGCAAGCCTTCGGCAAGGAGACTTCAGCGGGCGTGGCATTGGACGACGCGATACCGGCAAGACCGCCAGTCATGTGCGCGGGCTGTCCTCATCGCGGATTGTTCTACTCACTGAAGAAACGCAAATGCACAGTGCTCGGCGACATTGGCTGTTATACGCTGGGAGCTGTGCCGCCGCTTAGTACGATTGAAATGACTTTATGCATGGGCGCGAGTATCGGGGCGACTCATGGCTTTAATAAAATGCTCGGCAAGGCGTCGGAGGGCAAAACGGTTGCGGTTATCGGCGACTCGACCTTTATGCATTCGGGCATGACGGGCTTGGCGAACGTCTCTTACAATCAATCGAACTCGACGGTTATTATCCTCGACAATTCGATAACGGGCATGACGGGTCATCAGCAGAATCCGTTGACGGGTTTGAATATCAAAGGCGACCCCGCGGGCAAGATTGACCTTGAGGCACTGTGCAGGGCAATGGGGATTAATCGCGTGCGCGTCGTCGACCCGTACAACCTCAAAGAGTGCGACACGGCAATTAAGGAAGAACTTGCCGCCGCCGAGCCGAGCGTTATCATCAGTCGCAGACCATGTGCCCTGCTTAAGACCGTCAAGCACAAGCCGCCGCTCAAAGTCGACGCGGACAAGTGCATTGGTTGCAAGTCGTGCATGAAGATTGGTTGCCCGGCAATCAGCATGAAGGACGGAAAAGCCGTAGTCGACCAAACTCAATGCGTCGGCTGTGAAGTCTGCAGTCAGCTTTGTCCGAAGGGGGCTTTCAGTCGTGACTAAGAATATAATCATCGTGGGCGTCGGCGGGCAAGGTTCGTTGCTTGCCAGTAAAATCCTCGGACACCTGCTCCTAAGCGAGGGCTTCGACGTTAAAGTTTCGGAAGTGCACGGCATGAGCCAACGCGGCGGCTCCGTGATAACTTACGTTCGGTTCGGCGACAAAGTTTATTCGCCAGTCGTCGATAAGGGGCAAGCGGACTTTATCGTATCGTTCGAGATATTGGAGACGGCTCGTTGGCTGTCGTACTTGAAGGCGGGCGGGCAAATCGTCACGAACACGCAGCAGATTGACCCAATGCCAGTCATCACGGGCGCGGCGGAGTATCCCGCTGACCTGGTGGAAAAGATTCGGGCGGCGGGAATCAAAATCGACGCAATGGACTGCTTGACGTTGGCAAGGCAGGCGGGCAGTCAAAAGGCGGTTAATATCGTCTTGCTCGGTCGGCTTAGCCATTACTTTGACATATCGGAGGACTCGTGGCAAAATGCGCTCAAGGCGAATGTGCCGCCGAAGTTCCTTGATATAAATCAGCGGGCGTTTGAGCTCGGCAAGAAGTTTGTTTGAAGTGAGGTTGTATTATGGGAAAGTATTTTCAGGAGGAAATCGAATGCGCGCCGATTGAAAAGATAAAGGCGTTGCAGGATGACCTGTTGCCCAAGCAGGTGCGCTACGTGTGGGAAAACGTCCCCTATTATCGCAAGAAGATGGAAGAGCACGGCGTTACGCCCGACGACATCAAATCGACGGCTGACTTGCATAAGCTCCCGTTCTTGTCCAAGGCTGACTTGAAGGCGGCGTATCCTTATGGGTTGCTTGCGGTGCCGCTTAGGGATTGTGTGCGGATTCAATCGACATCGGGCACGACGGGCAAAAGGGTCGTTGCTTTCTACACGCAGGGCGACCTTGACATTTGGGAAGATTGTTGCGCACGGGCTATCATGGCGGCGGGCGGCACTGCCGACGACGTTTGCCAAGTCTCTTATGGCTACGGATTGTTCACGGGCGGTCCCGGTCTCGACGGCGGCTCGCACAAAGTCGGTTGCTTGACTATCCCGACCAGCTCTGGCAATACCGAACGGCAGATTATGTTTATCCTCGACCTGCAGGCGACGATTCTTTGTTGCACGCCCAGTTACGCGGCTTATATCGGCGAGACGCTAAAGGAAATGGGCTACAAGCCCGAAGACATTCCGCTCAAAATGGGTATCTTCGGTGCGGAGGCGTGGTCAGAGGAGATGCGCCGCGACATTGAAAAGACTTTGGGCATTAAGGCTTACGACATTTACGGCTTGACGGAGATTAGCGGTCCTGGCGTGGCGTTCGAGTGCTCTGAACAACGCGGCATGCACATTCAGGAAGACCACTTCATAGCCGAGATTATCGACCCCGATACCGGCGAAGTCCTGCCCGAAGGCACGCAAGGCGAGCTGGTCTTCACGTCGTTGGATAAGAAAGCCTTTCCGCTGATTCGCTATCGCACCCGCGACATTTGCACTTTGACTAGGGAGAAATGTTCTTGCGGCAGGACGCACGTCCGCATGACTAAACCTAAGGGGCGTTCGGACGACATGCTGATTATTCGCGGCGTCAACGTCTTCCCAAGCCAGATTGAAACCGTGCTTATGAATCAAGGCTACGCGGCGAACTATCAAATCATCGTCGGACGCGTCAACAACACTGATACCTTTGAAGTCAAAGTCGAGATGACGCCCGATATGTTTACCGATAACCTAGGCGAAGTCCAAGCCCGCCGTAAAGTTCTCGAAGACGGCTTGCGGGCGATGCTCGGCATTAAAGCTAAGGTGACACTCGTCGCGCCCAAGACAATCACCCGTAGCGAGGGTAAAGCCGTCCGCGTCATCGACACTCGGAAAATCTAAGCCGTGAGAAATTCAACCTTAGCACTTTACGTCTTGTTCATATCGATTGTTGCCTGCAGTGTGGCTGTCATCATTTCAACCAAGGATAGCCTCCGGTCGCTCGGAAAAGTTTCTAATCAAAAGAAATACACAATGTACCTCGGCACGAACGACAAGGACACCTTGAAGCAGGAACTGCCGACGGAGACAATACGCGAGCAAATGCACGAAATCTGCATGAGGCACGCCGATGGCTACACGGTGTCGATTATGGAAGGTTATTACCGCGACGGCGAAGGCAATCCGACTCATGAAGTTACTTTGGTTTATTTGTTCTTCGATACGCCGCTGGAGTCCGTCAAAAAGATTATGGACGAGGCACAGGTTAAATTTAATCAGTCGAGTATCCTGCTTGAGGAAAGTAAATCCAAAAGCGTTTTCTATAGCAATTAATGGAGGTGATTTATCGTGAGCGTCAATCAAGTTTCGGTCTTCCTTGAGAACAAACCTGGCACGTTGAACAAGCTGACAGAAGTCCTTGCCGACAACAATGTTAATATCCGTGCGTTGAGTTTGGCAGAGACAAGCGAGTTTGGTATCGTGCGCATGTTAGTTAATGACGTGTTCGAGGCGACTACCGTCCTCAAGGAAAATCATTTCGTGGCGACCCTTACACCCGTTTTGGCTTATGCCATTGCCGACGAGGCGGGCGACCTAAACAAGCTCCTAAAGAAGTTCAGCGAGATCGAAGTTAATATCGAGTACATGTACGCCTTTGCGGGCAAGGAACGCGCTTATATGATTTTCCGTGTAAACGACACCAAAAAAGCTGAAGCTCTCCTCAAAGGCAAAGGGCTAAGGTCTTTAACACAGGAGGAAATTTCTGCCGTATGATTAACATTGATAAGGTTAAGGAAAACTTTGAGCCGCTGGATAAAATCTTGGCGAAGTTTAAGACGCACTTTCCCCAGCGCAAAAACTTTGTCACTATGCATCGCAGGGAGTCGGGTTTTATTTGCGGCTTAGTGGACATGGCTCGTCCGAAAAAAATTCTGGAAGTCGGCGTAGAGTCTGGCGGCACGACGGCTATGATTCTTCAACAGCTCGAAGACAGTAACGAATCCTACGAAATGCATTCGGTCGACCTTAACAAGAGATTGCATAACGAAGACATTGGAGCATTGGTGACTTTCGCCAAGGAAAATAATTTGTTGGGTCCAAACGTCCTCATGAACGAAAAGCATAAACTCTATACGGGTAAATACCTTCCGCAGGTCATAGACGAAATCGGTAGCAACATCGACTTCGTGATTCTCGATACCGTGCACTATACGCCGGGCGAGCTGTTGGATTTCCCTGTCATGTTGCCTTACTTAAAAGAAGGTGCGCTCGTCGTCTTGCATGACGTTTCCTTAAATCAGTTGAATGACCCCTTCCACAAGAGCGACGCCCATGCAACCGGACTTCTCTTCAGTGCGGTTTACGCAAAGGAAAAGTTCTTGAACTTCAAGCCGGAGACCAAATGGGTGCCCTACAGCTATCCGAATATCGCAGCCTTTAGAGTGGATAATAATACACGCGAGGCTATAGGAAATGTTTTCTTGGCTATGATGCTCACGTGGCATTATCTGCCCAGCACCGAGGAGCTTACCATTTATCGCCAATTCTATAAGAAACATTATCCCGCGGAGATAGTCGACCTCTTTGACGAGGCAATCAAGATGAATCTCAACAATGCAGTTCTGAAGAAATAAACTTTTATAATCGAACGTCAGCCGAGGGCGGCAAATGCTCTCGGCTTATTTTATCGGAGGTGATGCTTTGAATAGATACAGGCTTACAATCGACGACGATAACAATTTCTTCAGTCTCTTTGACGAGGCAAACTTAAATCTTCGTGCTTGTACGTTGAAGGAAATCATCATCACGCCCGCGGCAAACTTTTGGCAGATAACTTTAATCACGGATAAGAACTTCGACAAGCAAGCCTTCCACAGTGCCGAAGAGTTCTTGCGCAATCGTTACGGCGTCGAGGTTCAGATTGATAACGAAATATCCGCCTCGGACGAAGTGATTATCCCTGAAAAAAAGTCGGCGCGGCGTTCGACAAACGGCAAATCGAACGGGACGAGCAAAAAATTTTCCGAGCACCTGACGAACATCAGCGACATTAACGAACAAAGCGGACAAGTTACAATCATCGGCGAGGTCGGCGCGGACGACATGAACGGCGTTAAGCTCCGCGAGTTCAAGAACGGGACAAGCTGTGTTTCATTCAGCGTGACGGATTCGACTGACGGCATCACGTGCAAGAAATTTTTCAAGAAGGATAAGCAAGCCGACGCTCAACCCTTCGCAGACAGTATCAAGGCGGGCAGTCGCGTAAAGATTTCCGCCGCCGCCAAGTATGACGAATACGCCAAAGAGACAGTCCTATTTATCAATGCGTTGGAGATGTTCGACGTGCCAGCCCGCGAAGACAATGCCGAAGTCAAGCGCGTGGAACTGCACGTGCATACGACGATGAGCGCGATGGATGCCGTTATCCCCGTCGAGAAGTTGATTAAAACTGCCGCCGCTTGGAATTGGTCAGCGGTGGCGATAACCGACCACGGAGTTATTCAAGCCTTCCCGAACGCCGCAATCACCGCCGAAAAGCTCGCTAAGCAGGGCAAACCGATTAAGATTATCTACGGCATGGAAGGCTACCTCGTCGAAGACTTCAAGCAGAAGTTCGCCAACCATGTCATCATCTTAGCGAAGAACAAACGCGGGCTTGAAAACCTTTACAAGCTCATTTCAATCAGCCAGATTAAGTTCATGCATTATCGTCCGCGAATTCCCAAGAGTTTGCTCAGCGACCTGCGCGAAGGGCTGATAATCGGTTCGGCGTGCGAGGCGGGCGAATTGATTCGGGCAATCACTTCGGGCAAGGACGACACCGAGCTTGAGGCAATCGCCAGCTTTTATGATTATCTGGAGATACAGCCGATTCATAACAACGATTTCCTTATCCGCAGCGACGACTTCCCGACGATTACCGACGACGAGGACTTGCGCAATATCAATCGCAAAGTCGCCGAGCTAGCTAAGCGATTGGGCAAGCCGCTTGTCGCCACGACCGATGCCCACTTCCTCAACAAAGAAGATTCGATTTGTCGAGCCGTCCTCATGCACAGCAAAGGATACGCCGACGCCGACAAGCAACCACCGCTGTACTTGCGCACGACGGAGGAGATGTTCGCGGAGTTCGATTATCTGGACGAGGCGACGGCTTACGAGGCAATCATCACCAACCCGAACAAAATCGCCGAGTCCGTCGAAGTCTTGAAGCCGATACCCGACGGCTTGTACTCTCCGCAAGTGCCCGGCGCGGAGGAGGAGATACGCCAGACTTCCTACGCCAGAGCTAGGAGACTTTACGGGGAAAACTTGCCGGCGTTGGTTGAGGAGCGACTTGAACAGGAGCTTAAGCCGATAATCGCGCACGGGTTCGCGGGGCTGTACATGATTGCTCAACGGCTCGTCAAGAAGTCAAACGACGACGGCTACCTTGTCGGCTCGCGTGGCTCTGTCGGTTCGTCGTTCGTGGCGACGCTCACGGGGATAACTGAAGTTAATCCTTTGCCGCCGCATTATCGCTGCCCGAAGTGTCAGTACAGCAAATTTTTCACGGCGGGCGAAGTTGGTTGCGGCTACGATTTGGAAAGCGCAACTTGCCCCGTTTGCGGCTATCCTCTGATTAAAGACGGGCATGACATTCCGTTTGCGGTCTTCCTCGGCTTCGACGGCGATAAGGTTCCAGACATTGATTTAAACTTCAGCGGCGAATATCAATCGACGGCTCACAAGTACACGGAGGTTTTATTTGGCAAGCACAATGTCTATCGCGCGGGGACAATCTCGACAGTCGCGGAGAAAACTTCCTTTGGTCTGGTGAAAAGATACTTCGACGACCGCGGGCAGAAGAAGCACGGCTCGTTTATCGCCAAGATTGCGGAGGGCTGTCAGGGCGTCAAGCGCACGACTGGTCAGCACCCCGCCGGGATTATGGTTGTGCCGCGCGATATGGATATTCATTACTTTACGCCGATTCAATACCCCGCCGACAACAAGGACGCCTCGACCACGACGACGCACTTTGATTATCATTCGATAAGCTCGCGGCTCGTCAAACTCGACATTCTCGGACACGTCGACCCAACGATGATTCGTATGTTAGAGAACCTCACGCACCGCGACCCGAAGACCATTCCCCTTGACGATAAACCGACGCTAAGCCTGTTCAATTCCACCGACGCCTTGAGCTTGACGCCCCAACAGCTCGGCACGAAGTCTGGGACATATGGCTTGCCGGAGTTCCGAACGAGTTTTACGCGCCAGATGATTGACGACACGCACCCCGATTGCTTTAGCGACCTAGTTAGGATTTCGGGCTTTTCACACGGCACCGACGTTTGGCTCGGCAATGCTCAGGACTTGATTAGAGAAGGAACTTGCACGCTGAAGAACGCAATATCCGCCCGCGATGATATTATGATGTACTTGATTCATCACGGCGTTGACGCGCTCAAGTCCTTTAAGACAATGGAAAGCGTCCGCAAGGGCAAGGGCATTAAGCCCGACGACCTCAACGACCTAAAGGCGCATGACGTGCCCGACTGGTACATTGACTCCTGCCAAAAGATTAAGTATCTCTTCCCGCGTGCCCACGCAACCGCCTATGTCATGATGGCTTATCGGATTGCCTACTGCAAGGTGCATTATCCGTTGGCTTACTACGCGGCGTACTTCAGCAAACGTACAGAGGAATTCGATGCCAACGAGGTTATCAAAGGTCAGCAGTATGTTAAGCGGAAGCTTGATGAGTTGGAGGACTTAGCCGACGAACGCAAGCTTGACATTAAGGAGGGCGACCGCTTGGCTGATTATCAAGTCGTATATGAATTCTTCTTGCGCGGCTACAGCTTTGAACGGGCGAATCTTTACGACTCGGACGCCGAAGACTTTATCATAAAAAAGAACGGCTTGCTGATGTCGCTGAGTTCAATCGACGGCGTGAGCGAGGCTGCGGCAAGAAATATCGTTGAGGCTCGCAAGGCTGGCAGGTTCTCTTCCGTCGAAGACCTAAAGAATCGTGCCGGCTTGAATAAGACAGTAGTCGCCGCCCTGAAGACGCACGGTTGCCTAAGGGACTTGCAGGAAAGCAATCAACTATCGCTTTTCTAAACGCAAACAAAAACCGCCAAGACATTTCGTCCTGACGGTTTCTTTATGTCTATGGAAAAATTTTAATCAGCCAGCGTCTTCTTCTTCCTTAGCGCGGTCAACGAGGATAGTTAGGAGTTTCATAGCGGCTTCGGGAATGTTGGTGCCTGGCGCGAAGATTGCAACGGCTCCGCTCTTGTAGAGGTGGTCATAGTCTTGCACGGGGATAACGCCGCCGATAGCAACCAGAATGTCTTCTCTGCCGAGTTTCTTGAGTTCGTCGACGAGTTCGGGGAGCAAAGTGTTATGACCCGCCGCCAACGAACTAAAGCCGACAATGTGAACGTCGTTATCGACAGCATCTTGAGCCGCCTCTTGAGGAGTTTGGAAGAGCGGTCCAACGTCGACATCCCAGCCCATATCCGCGAAACTAGACGCGATAACTTTTGCGCCGCGGTCGTGACCGTCCTGACCAATCTTAGCCACGAAGATACGCGGACGACGACCAGTGAGTTTCTCGAATTCATCAGCGCGGGCACGAACTTTATCAAGTTCCGTCTGCTGCCCGAATTCGCTGGAGTAAACGCCGCTTATCGTGTGAATCGTCGCCTGATAACGTCCGCTAATCTTCTCGACAGCGTCAGAGATTTCACCGAGCGAGCAACGAACGCGAGCCGCTTCGACAGCGCATTCAAGCAAGTTGCCGTTGTCGCGAGACTCAGCCGCCTTAGTGATAGCCTCAAGGGCGGCGCGTACATCGTCTTCGTTGCGTTCGGCGCGGAGTTTGTTAAGGCGTTCAACCTGCGCATTGCGGACGGCGGTATTGTCGACGGCGAGAATCTCAAGCGGGTCTTCCTTATCAAGGCGGAACTTATTCAAGCCGACAATCGTCTCGTTATTGGAGTCGATACGAGCCTGACGACGAGCGGCGGCTTCTTCGATACGCATCTTAGGCAAGCCAGTCGCGATAGCCTTAGCCATGCCGCCGAGCTGTTCAATCTCTTGGATATGCGCCCATGCGCGGCGGATAATCTCGTTTGTGAGAGCCTCGACGTAGTAGGAGCCGCCCCACGGGTCGATAATCTTGCAAACGCTGGTCTCGTCTTGAATGTAAAGTTGCGTGTTGCGGGCGATACGTGCGCTGAAGTCCGTCGGCAGAGCAATCGCCTCGTCAAGTGCGTTGGTGTGCAAGGATTGAGTGTGACCGAGAGCCGCGCCCATTGCCTCCATAACCGTGCGGGAAATATTGTTGAAGGGGTCTTGCGCCGTAAGCGACCAGCCAGAGGTTTGGCAGTGAGTGCGCAACGCCATCGACTTAGCATCACTGCCGCCCATTTGCTTGACAATTTTAGCCCAGAGAACGCGAGCCGCACGCATCTTAGCGACTTCCATGAAGTAGTTCTTGCCGATAGCCCAGAAGAAGCTTAGACGTTTTGCGAAGGCGTCGACCTTCAAGCCGGCATTGATACCCGTGCGGATATATTCGAGACCGTCCGCCAGAGTGTAGCCAAGCTCAATGTCAGCCGGTGCGCCTGCCTCTTGCATGTGATAGCCGCTTATCGAAATGGAATTGAACTTCGGCATGTATTTTGTCGTGTACTCGAAAATATCGCCGATGATACGCATTGACATATCGGGCGGGTAAATGTAGGTGTTGCGCACCATGAATTCTTTCAAAATGTCGTTCTGGATTGTGCCGTTGAGTATCGACTTGTCGACGCCCTGTTCAATGCCGCTCTGAATGAAGAATGCCAGTATCGGGAGAACTGCGCCGTTCATCGTCATTGAAACGGACATTTGGTCAAGGGGAATGCCGCTGAACAAAATATTCATGTCGAGCATTGAGCAGACGCTGACGCCCGCCTTGCCCACGTCGCCGAAGACACGCGGATTATCAGCGTCGTAGCCGCGGTGGGTCGGCAAGTCGAATGCAATCGACAAACCTTTTTGACCTGCGGCGAGGTTGCGGCGATAGAAAGCGTTTGATTCTTCAGCCGTCGAGAAGCCCGCGTATTGACGAACAGTCCACGGGCGGAAAACATACATCGTCGCATAGGGTCCGCGCAGGAACGGAGGAATGCCGCTTACGAAGTCCAAATGGTTCATGTGCGCGTATTCGTCGTGCGTGTACAGCGGCTTAACCGGGACATGCTCCATCGTCTTATAAATCAGTTTATCGTAATCCTCAGCCGCCGCCTTCTCGAATTTAGCTTTCCACTCCGCCGCATCAGAAGCCGGGGCGTCGCTCAGACCAATCTGCGTGAAGTCCGGATTGTTGTAACTTGCCAATTATGCCATCCCCTTTTTCTGCTGAAGTGTTTGGATAACCTTATAACAATTCGCCCTGACGTTTATATAGTCGTCAATGCCCGCCTGCTTGTAGGGTTCGACGAGTTCCGCAGGAGCCGTGCCCGCAAGATAAACCGTCGCATTGGGCAGAGCCTCATGAAGTTTAGGAGCGAGTGCGGGAACGATTTCGGGATAGGTAGCGTCCGTCGAGCAAATGACAACTGCATCTGCGCCCGATTCCTTAGCAGCCGCCGCCGCGTCATCGACAGTCTTAAAGCCGTTGTTGCCCAGGACTTGGAACGCGCCGACCTGTAAAAATCCTGTGGTGAAGTCTGCGCGAGCTTTGTGCTGAGGTATCGGTCCCATATTGGCAAGGAAGATTTTAACGTTGTCGCC
>JAFQZB010000078.1 GCA_017406175.1 Selenomonadaceae bacterium
AAATCCTACTTCGTGCCGGCGTTCACGGGATTGGGTGCGCCTTACTACGACAACGACGCCACGGGGATTTTCGCGGGGATAACTCGTGTCACGGGCAAAAATGAAATAGTTCGCGCTGTCGTCGATAGTATCGCTTATCAGATTTATGACGTGATTCATCTTATGGAAGAGGTTTCGGGCGGCGAGCTAGTCAATCTGAAAGTTGATGGCGGCCCCACTCGAAATTCTTATCTCATGCAGTTTCAATCGGACATTCTAAACAAACCTGTCGCGGTTCCGCCGCTAGCTGAACTCTCTGCAATGGGAGCGGCTTATTGTGCGGGCATTGCGGCAGGTTTTTATGATAGGGAAAAAGTTTTCGCTGGATTGTCTTGGAAGCAATACGCGCCGAACATGAACGCTGACGAACGCGAGAGACTTTTAAAGGGGTGGTCGACAGCTATTAAGAAAGCCATGAGCAAAGGTTAAATTTTAGGGAGGTTTAATGACATGCCGAAAATCAAATTGGGTTACGCGCCGACGCGCCGGAGTATCTTCAGTGCACCCGACGCAATCAAGTATCGTGGGCTGACCAAAGACCGCCTCAACGAGTTGGGGATTGACTTCGTGGACATTGATGACATTAACGAAGAGGGCTTGCTTTACGACGAGAACGACCGCTTAAAGATTCTCGAAAAGTTCAAGGCGGAGAAAATCGACGGGCTGTTCTTCCCGCATTGCAACTTCGGGACGGAATACGTTTGCGCCCGCCTTGCCCGCGATATGAATTTGCCAGTTCTGCTTTGGGGACCGCTCGACGAACGCCCCGACGAAAACGGCGTAAGACTTCGCGACACTCAATGCGGACTCTTCGCGACGGGCAAAGTTCTTCGGCGGTTCCGCGTGCCGTTTACTTACATGACGAATTGCCGCCTCAATGACCCCGTCTTTGAACGCGGGCTTAGAGACTTTATCGCGGTGTGCAACGTCGTCAAAACGTTTAGGAGCATTCGTATCCTGCAGATTGGTCCGCGTCCGTTTGATTTCTGGTCGACGATGTGCAATGAAGGCGAGCTACTCGAAAAGTTCAACGTGCAACTGTCGCCGATACCGCTGCCCGAACTCACCAAAGAAGTTAGACTTGCCAAAGAGGAAGGCACCGAGGTTAAAAAGACGATTGCTTACATTCGCGCCAACATGGAAATTTGCGTTAATGAAAATGCACTCGAAAACGTCGCGGCGTTGAAAGTGGCAATGGCTAAACTCGTTAAAAAGTACGGTTGCAAGGCGGCGGCGATTCAATGTTGGAACGCTCTGCAGGACGAACTGGGAATCATGCCTTGCGCGGCAAATGCTCTGCTAAACGATGAGGGAATTCCCGTTGTTTGTGAAACGGACATCCACGGCGCGATAACGGCTTTGCTTGCTGAGGCGGCGGGCATGGGTACGACTAGAACTTTCTTTGCTGATTGGACGATTCGCCATCCCGACATTGCAAACGGCGAACTCCTCCAGCACTGCGGACCGTGGCCGATTTCCATTGCTAAGGAAAAAGCTAAGCTCACCTATCCGCTTGCGTTCGACCACCCTGGCAGCTTGACGGCAGAGGCTAAGCACGGAGAATTGACGCTTTGCAGGTTCGATGGCGACGGCGGCGAGTATTCGTTATTGCTCGGCAATGCTAAGGGCGTTGAAGGTCCTAAGGGCATGGGCACCTATCTTTGGGTTGAGGTCGAGAACATCAAACGCCTTGAGGCAAAAGTCGTCGAAGGTCCTTACATTCATCATTGCGTTGGCATTCACAAAAACGTTGTCCCAGTGCTTTACGAGGCGTGCAAATATATCGGCGTCAAACCCGACCTTTACGACCCGATTGAAGAGCAAGTCAAAGCTTATCTAAGAGGAGAGTGAGTTTTATGAACCTGAAGAAGAAAGCTTACGAGTTGCGCAAGGACGTTGTCGAAATGATTTACCGTGCGAAGACTGGACATATCGGCGGCGACTTGAGCGTAATGGAAATTCTGGTTGACCTCTACTACAAGCAAATGAACGTCACGCCCGAAAATATCACGAGCGACGACCACGACCATTTTGTTATGAGCAAGGGGCATTCGGTCGAGGCTCTCTACGCTGTGTTGGCTGATAGGGGCTTCTTCCCGAAAGAGGACTTGAAGACGTTCGCGACGTTCGGTTCAAAGTACATCGGGCACCCGACCAATAAAGTCAACGGCATTGAGATGAATACCGGCTCGCTTGGACACGGACTGGGCGTGGGCGTGGGCATGGCGCTGGCTGGCAAGATGGACGACAAAAATTATCGCGTCTATGTCGTCATGGGTGATGGCGAAGTCGCGGAAGGCTCCGTTTGGGAAGCGGCTATGGCGGGCGCACATTACAAGCTGGACAACTTAACGGCGTTCGTCGACAGGAATCATCTGCAAATCTCCGGCACGACCGAACAAGTCATGAATCAGAAATCGCAGGAGGCTCGTTGGGCGGCGTTCGGCTGGAATGTTATCAGCGTCCCCGGCAACGACCTTGACGCAATCGATAACGCCGTGGAGCTTGCAAAGAAAGTTAAGGGCAAACCGACCGTCATCATTGCGCACACGACTAAAGGTTGCGGCATTTCGTTCGTAGAGAATCAAGTTGGCTGGCATCATCACGTTCCCAACGACGAAGAGTATCAAGCGGCGTTGAAGGAATTGGACGAGAGGGGCGCGCAATATGAATAAGATAGCGAACAAGACAATCATTAACAACGTCCTCATCGAGGAGGCGGCTAAGGATAAAAATATCGTCGTGCTTTGCAGTGACTCACGCGGCTCGGCGGGTTTGGGACCATTCAGCAAGGAGCACCCAAAACAATTCGTCGAAGTCGGCATCGCTGAACAAAATCTCGTGACGATAGCGGCGGGCTTGGCGGCTTGCGGGAAAAAATCTTTCGTGTTCTCGCCGGCAAGTTTCCTCTCGACCCGTTCAATGGAGCAGGCTAAAGTCGACGTTGCATACTCGCACACCAATGTTAAACTCATCGGCATATCGGGCGGCGTCAGCTACGGCGAACTGGGCATGACGCACCAATCAGCTAACGATATTGCAATCATGGCATCGACTCCGGGATTAAGGGTTTATCTTCCCTGCGACCGTTTCCAGACTGAAAAACTAATTCGCGCCCTTCTGCAGGACAAAGACCCCGCTTATATTCGTATCGGGCGCAATGCCGTAGCTGACGTTTACGAGGAAGGCAACGTTCCCTTTGAACTCAACAAGGCAGTTACGATTCAAGACGGCTCGGACGTTACGATTATTGCTTGCGGCGAAATGGTTCAGGGCGCGAAGGCGGCGGGCGTTCTCCTCAAGGAAAAAGGAATTTCCGCCCGCGTGATTGATATGTATTGCATTAAGCCGATTGACCGCGAGGCAATCATCAAGGCGGCTAAGGAAACCAAACTTATCTTGACTGTCGAAGAGCACGTTAAACTTGGCGGGCTGGGTTCCATGGTCGCGCAGGTCGCCGCGGAGAATGCCCCCGTTAAAGTCGTAAGTCTCGGCTTGCCCGATGAACCGGCTATCGCTGGCAAGTCCGCGCAAATCTTCCACTACTACGGCATGGACGCGGAAGGCATTGTTAAAAAGATTTCCGAACTCCTCTAACAGGTTGCCAAACACTCTCCAATCAAAATAAATCAAGCCGACGAGTATCCCGCCGAAAATACTTGTCGGCTCCGCTTTAGGGCGGAGGAGTGTGTTGGAAGATTAGGAGTGTGATTTCATGAGCAAGTTAAAAAGACTTTGTGCTATGATAGCGTCGGCGTGTCTAATGGGCGCGTTGCTTGCGGGTTGCGGCGGCAGTGACTCCGCGCAGAAGACTGACACCACGGCGAAGACTTTAACGGGCGGCGGCTCGAACACGATTTATATCATCATGCCGCCTCCGTCGAATCCATTCTTTAAAGTTGAGGCGGAAGTCGCTGAGGCTAAGGCTAAAGAACTCGGCTACGATACAAAAGTTTTGATTCACAATGACGACGTAGCCACGCAATCGGACTTGTTCGACGAGGCGATTAACGACAAGGCGGCGGCTATCATCTGCGACAACGCCAGCTCAAATGCAACCGTCATTCCAATCAAGAAGGCTCGCGAGGCAAATATCCCGACGTTTCTCATCGACCGCGAGATAACGGAAAAGGATTTGGCAATTTCTCAAATCGTGGCGGACAACTACCAAGGCGCGAAGGGTATTGCTGAAGTCTTCGTCGACGCAATGGGCGAGCAAGGAACTTATGTTGAATTGTTAGGACGCGAGACGGACACCAACGCCCATATCCGTTCCGCCGCGTTCCACGAAGTCATTGACGCTTATCCGAATATGAAAATGGTTGCTCAGCAAACGGCGCATTGGGAACAGACTGAGGCAACCGAGGTTATGGAAAGAATCTTGCAAGACCATCCCGACATCAAAGGTCTGGTGTGTGGCAACGACACCATGGCGGTCGGCGCACTTACGGCAATCAAAAACGCCGGTCTTTTAGGCAAGGTGATAGTTATCGGGCTTGACGGCTCCGACGACGCGGCAGACGCTATCAGGGCGGGCAACATGTTAGGTACCGCACTCCAGCAAGCCAAAGTTATGGCGGAGTCAGCCGTCGAACAGGCGGACAAATATTTAAAGGAGGGGAAAACTGGTAAGGACGAAAAACAGCTCGTCGACTGCATCATCATCGCCAAAGACAACGTTGCCAATCTCAAGGCTTTTGTGTATACCCCATGAAGAATTTTTAAGGAGAGTGTTTGTGTTATGAAGTTCAAAAAGATTTGCGCGCTGATTGCCTCGGCGTGTCTTATGGGCGCACTGTTCACGGGTTGCGGCGGCGGCGATAAACCTGCCGATAAACCTGCTGACACCGGCGACAAGAAAGAAGCGGCTACGACGGACAGCAAACCCTTGACGGGCGGCGGCTCCAAGATTGTCTACATCATCACGCCTTCGCATTCCAATCCGTTCTTTAAGACCGAAGCTGACGCGGCATCCGCTAAGGCTAAAGAACTCGGCTACGAAGTCAAAGCGGTCTCTCATGACGACGACGCTACTAAGCAATCCGAGCTGTTCGATAACGCCATCTCTGACAAGGCGGCGGCTATCATCTGCGACAACGCCGGAGCTGATGCAACGGTCGCGGCAGTCCGCAAAGCTCGCGAAGCCAACATTCCTACTTTCTTGATTGACCGTGAGATTAACGCTAGCGGCGTTGCAATTTCTCAAATCGTGGCTAACAACTATCAGGGCGCAAAGGGTGTCGCTGAAGCGTTCGTCGAGGCTATGGGCGAGAAGGGCACTTACGCTGAATTGCTCGGCAAAGAGTCTGATACTAATGCTGGCGTTCGTTCGGGTGCGTTCCATGAAGTCATCGACCAATACCCCGATATGAAGATGGTTGCTCAGCAAACGGCTAACTGGGAACAAACCGAAGCTAATTCCAAGACCGAAACTATTCTGCAGTCCAACCCCGACATCAAAGGCATCGTTTGCGGCAACGACACTATGGCAGTAGGCGCGGCGGCGGCTGTTAAGAACGCAGGACTTGAGGGTAAAATCGCTATCATCGGCGTTGACGGCTCTGACGAGGCGGCGGCGGCAATCAAATCCGGCGCAATGACTGGTACCGCTCTTCAGCAGGCTGCGTTAATCGCTGAAATGGCTGTTGAGCAAGCTGACACGTACCTTAAAGACGGCAAGACTGGCAAAGATGAAAAACAACTCGTCGACTGCATCATCATTACCAAAGACAACGTCGACAAGGTTAAAAACTTCGTCTACACGCCCTGAGATATGAAAACTCCGTAAGCAAGTATTTGAAGTGATAGCGGCGGGGTGAAGTCGCAAGGCACTTGTGATTTCATCTCGCCATTTTTTTACGAGGTAAACACTATGAGAAAGCAAACTATTCTTGCACTCCTACTTTGTTTAATCGTGACTGTGGCAATGAGCGGTTGCGTTAAGGTCGTCGAGATTGGCAAGGAAGACGAGCTGACCGGCAACAAGAAATTCGACGCTTCCGAAAATGTCGCGGGGCTTTGGGAATCGCAAGCCGTGCCCGAACTCAAGGAAAAGGCGATTGACCTTGCTAAGCTCCTCAATGAGTCAAACAACGGCGATTTTAAAACCGTCGACAAGCAAGGACATTACTCCATGGGCACAAGCGGCGAACTTAGCTTTGTGGTTAAGGGCGAAGGCGTCGTTCAGGAAGTCAATCAAGAGAAAAAAGCCGGCTACATGACGGTTAAGCTTAATGGCTACGACGGGCAGATTAACGTTAAGTTGCAAATCGGTAGCGTCTACAAAGGCTCGGCAGTTCGCGATAACCTTAGCTTCATCAAGTACGAGGACTACACCAACCAAGTTGACTGGGCTAAAATTTCCCAGAGTATTCACGAGGTCATTGACAGGGACGTTGTTAAGACTTTGGACTTGAGCACGATAACCGGCAAGACGATTTCATTTGTCGGAGCCTTCAGCGTGGACAAGAAAACCGAAATTTTAGTTACGCCCATTGAAATTACTGTCAAGTGAGGTGAGCGGCAATGGACGAACTCGAAGTAATTCACACGGACGACGAAGTTGTTTTGCACGCCGAGAAAGTCAGCAAGATTTACCCCGGCACCAAAGCACTAGACGAGGTCTCCTTTGACGTTTACAAGGGCAAGACAAATGTTTTAATCGGGGAAAACGGCGCGGGCAAGTCCACGCTGATGAAAATTATCGCGGGCATTGAACAGGAATCCGCTGGCGAACTCTTCATGGGCGGCGAAAAAGTTCACTTCGAAAACGTGTCACAGGCTCGCGAACACGGCATCGGCATTATCCACCAAGAGCTAAGCCTCTTCCCTAATCTCAACGTCTACCAAAATATTTTCATGGCTCGCGAAAAGACTAAGAACAAAATCGGTTTGGACAACGAACAGCACATCGAACTGACGAAAAAAATTTTGGCACGCCTCGAACACCCGATTGACCCGATGACGATTATCGGCGACTTGCGCGTTGGTCAACAGCAGATGATTGAGATTGCCCGCAACCTAATCGCCGACGACTTGAAAATTTTAATCATGGACGAGCCGACCTCCTCCCTTAGCGAACAAGAAGTTCAGGTGCTGTTCAAAATCATGCGCGAGCTTATGGCGGACGGGATTTCAATCGTCTACATTTCGCACAGGCTAGAAGAGATAATGCAAATCGGCGACTACGTGACGATTCTGCGCGACGGAAAATTTGTTGCAAGCGCGGCGGTCAAGGACATTGACATATCGTGGATTGTCAAAAAAATGGTCGGCGCGAAGAAGTCTTATCCGCAACGCAAGGAACAAATCGACTGGAGCAAGCGTGAAGTCGTCCTCGAAGTCAAAGATTTGTGCTTGCCGAAGAAGGGCGGCGGCTGGCTCCTCAATCACGTCAGCTTTGAACTTAGGCGCGGGGAGATTCTCGGCATTTATGGCTTAATGGGCGCGGGTCGCACGGAGGTCTTTGAATGCATTATGGGCTTGCGTCCTGAGCACACGGGCGACATTTTGCTTAACGGGCAGAAGATTGATATTAAGGACGTTGCCACGCAGATTGATAACGGCTTTGCTTGGGTGCCCGAAGATAGACAGCGCGAAGGGCTCGTTCAAACGCTAGACATTGGCAAAAATATTTCGCTGGCAAGTCTCAAAGCCTACGCCAAAGGTCTCTTCCTGAATTCGGCGCAAGAGGAAGCCGCTATCGACCAAAATATCAGCGACATTCATATCAAGGTTGCGGATAAGCGATTGCCGATTCTGTCATTGTCCGGCGGCAATCAGCAGAAATGCGTTATCGGCAAAGGTCTGCTGACTAAGCCAAAGATTATGTTGCTTGACGAGCCGAGCCGCGGCATTGACATTGGCGCGAAAACTGACGTTTTTGAAATCATGAATCATTACGCCGACGAGGGATTATCTTTGTTAGTCGTCTCGTCCGAGCTTGAGGAGATTGAAGCCATCGCCGATAGGATTATCGTCCTGTCGAACGGGATAAAAACTGCCGACATGGTTAAGGCGGAAGTCACTCAAGATAAACTCGTTATGGCGTCTTATAAAGGGCACACGACTGCCAAGAGTGCTTAAGAAGGGACTGATATTCATGGCAGAAAAAAAGGACAACACTAAGCTAATAATGATGTTGCTCAAGGGGCGTACCTTAATCGTGCTGGCATTATTGGTCGTCTTCTTCAGCCTGGCGACTCCAAACTTTTTGTCGGCTAACACGATGCTTTTGCTGGCTAAGCACGTCGCACTTTACGGAATACTAGCAATCGGCATGACTTACGTTATCATAACTGGCGGCATTGATTTATCAGTCGGCGCGGTCGTCGGCTTAGCGGGCATTATCGCGGGCGGCATGATTCAAAACGGCGTGACGATTGAATCAATGGGCGTGACGTTGTATTTTAGCGTTCCGCTCGTCGTCTTGATAACTATCATCTGCGGCGCGGCAGTCGGTCTGATTAACGGCGCAATCATCACGAAATTTGGCGTGGCTCCGTTTATCGCGACCCTCGGCACAATGTATATCGCCCGCGGTTTTGCAATGCTCCATTCAAGCGGCGCGACTTATTCAAACATTCTCGGTCATGACGCCCTTGGCAACGTCGGCTTTACGTTCTTCGGCGGACGCATTGCGGGTATCCCGGTCGGCGCGATTATTCTTGCCGTCATTGCAATCATCGCGGCTATCTTACTCAAGCGGACTGTCTTTGGCTGGCACATCTTCGCTATCGGCGGCAACGAGAAGGCGGCTAAACTCTCTGGCGTCAAAACTGACAACGTTAAAATTTTGGTTTATATCTTCTCGGCAATCTGCGCGACGATCGTCGGACTTATCACAACGGCTCAGCTTGAAGCGGCGCACCCCGCCTCCGGTGAAACTTGGGAAATGAACGCAATCGCGGCGGCTGTCTTAGGCGGAACGAGTATGGCGGGCGGTATCGGCACGATCGGCGGAACGATTATCGGCGCGTTCGTTATCGGCGTCATTTCCGATGGTATGGTTATGTGCGGCGTCTCCGAATTCTGGCAAATGGTTATCAAAGGTTTGGTCATTATCCTGGCGGTCATCATCGACCAATTCCAACGCAATATGGAAGCTAAGATGGCTCTGCAGGCTCGCAACGAATCGAAATGAGGTTATCACATGAAGAAACGCGGAATTTTAAATGCACAGCTCGCGGGCTATATCGCGGCACTCGGTCACAAAGATTTATTCATGATTGGTGATGCGGGTATGCCAATCCCAAAGGGTGTCCCGATTGTCGACCTAATCTTGACGGCGGGCGTCCCGACTTTCAAACAGACTTTGGACGCGGTACTTGATGAGGCGGCGGTCGAAGGTTACATACTCGCGAACGAAATCATCGAACACAACCCGACGCTTTACGAGTACATCAAACAATCTCTGCCGAATCTGGAGCCGGAGTTCATGCCGCACGACGAGCTTAAGAAATTTTCGGCGGGCGTGAAGTTCGCAATCCGTACAGGAGAGTTCAGCCCATATCCGAACGTAATCTTGCGGGCGGGCGTCGTATTCTGACAAAAAATATTGGTCGGCGGAAAAAATTCTGTCGACCAATTTTTAACGGAGGTCATAACATGAAAATCGCAGTTATCGGTTCAACTAATATTGATGTCGTGTCTTATATCGATAAAATCCCTGCTGGCGGCGAAACTCGCCCCGCTCAGAACTTTCACACGGCTCACGGCGGCAAAGGAGCTAATCAAGCTGTCGCGGCGGCGAAATTGGGCGCAAATGTCTTAATGGTCTCGGCTGTCGGCAATGATTTGTTCGGCAAGGGCGCGTTGGAGAATTTCCGCCAAAATAAAATCGATACGAGCCAAATTAGCGTTATCGAAGGCGTCGCGACTGGTGAGGCTACTATTATCGTCGAGGAGTCCGGTCAAAACCGAATTTTGCTTTACAAAGGCGCAAACGATAAACTTTCGCCCGAATTAGTCTTGCAAGCCGCTGATGACTTGAAAAAATGCTCTTTGATTGTCTTGCAACTCGAAATCCCGCTCGAAACCGTTTACGCCGCGATTAACTTTGCTAACGAAAACAAAATCCCCGTTTTGCTCAATCCCGCCCCCGCTGTCAAGGATTTGTCAATCGATATGGCTTGCAAATGTGATTTCTTCGTCCCGAACGAAACCGAGCTTAGCATTTTAACCGATATGCCTGTTAATTCACGCGACGAGATTAAATCTGCGGCAAATTTCCTCCTGTCCAAAGGTTTAAAGAATATTATCGTGACTATGGGCAGTCAAGGCGCGTTGTGGCTCTCAAATGACCGCGAAGAGTTTATTCCAGCCCGAAAAGTTCAATCCGTCGACTCGACGGGAGCGGGCGATGCTTTTATCGGTTGTTTCGTCGATAATTACACCAAGACGGGCGATATTCTCGATTCAGTGAAGCTCGCGTCCCTTTATGCAACGCTTAGCGTCACGAAAAAGGGCACTCAAGATTCTTACGCGACCGCAGAAGAGTTTAAAGCCTTCTGCGCCGATTTATGAACGGTTGCCAATAAAATTCTTTCTCCCGTCAACGTGGCGGGCTTTTTTTTGCCCTTTTTACAAAATCCTGTATATAGGATTTCGTAATTTGACCCTCCAAATCGACTTCAAAACCCGTTTCAGCCCTCCAAAATCGTTTTTACAAATTCCATGTACGTGGAAAACGTAAAATGACCCTCCAAATCGTCTTCAAAACCGTTTTCAAAGCTTCAAAACCAATTTCAAACCTCCATAAGCCGTTTCAAGCCGCCGAATCACTTTCAAACCAGAAAATTTTTGCTATAATCCGCTCCGGAGGTGATTTTCTTGCTCAATATTAAAATTTTCGGTATCGTGCAGGGCGTTGGCTTCCGTCCGTTCGTCAATCGCCTCGCAAATTCGTTTAATATCGTCGGCAATGTCTCTAATCGCGGTTCTTACGTCGAAATTTACGCTCAAGGCTCCGATAATGATTTAAAACACTTTCTCGCGGCTCTCCAATCAAAAAATCCGCCCCGCTCCGCTATTTTAAAGGTCGACGTGAATA
>JAFQZB010000079.1 GCA_017406175.1 Selenomonadaceae bacterium
CGCCTCGACGCGGCAAGCTCTGACACTCGGCGCGGCGGAGGAATTTTTTATCCATACGGCAGTTAGGGAAGACGCGATAACCCTTTACGGCATGAAGAATCAATCGGCGTTCGAGCTGTTCGAGTTGCTGTTGACTGTCTCAGGTATCGGGGCGAAGAGTGCGCTTGCTATCGTGTCGAAAATCTCTGCGGCGGACTTCGCACGAGCCGTGACCTTCCAAGACCTAAAGACTTTGATGAGGTTGCCGGGCGTCGGCAAGAAGTCTGCAGAACGAATCCTTTTGGAACTTAAGGACAAAGTGCAATCACTCGCCGAAAGTTTCACAGCTCAAGACTTCCAACCCGCGCAAAGTCAATCGACTGCACAAGACGACGCCGCAGAGGCTCTTGAGGCATTGGGCTACACGTCGGCGGAGATATTAGCGGTGTTCAATCGTGCGCCAAAGAACTCTTCGACCGAACAGCTGATACGGCTTGCGTTGAAGGAGCTTAACCGCTTCACTTAAGACGAAATCAAAAAGACCGTTCCGAAAGTGGAGCGGTCTTTTATTATCATCGGGCAAGCCTTACTTGAACAGATTGGAAAACTTTTTAATCGTGTCGTCCTTGTTGGCTAGCACGTCCGAATAGTTGATTTTGATTCCGTTGGCAAGGGCGTCTTCGGGGTTGGGCAAGTTGTAACGTTCGGGCATGGTGACATCGCGGCGGACGGGAACCGTTCCAGCCTCGGCGACCTTTTGCTGAGCCTCTTGCGTCAAGAGATAGTCGACGAACTTTTTAGCGTTGTCCTTGTGCTCGGCGTCCTTGAAGATTGCGACGGGACTGGGAACCATCAATAGCTCGTGAGGATAAATCATCTTAAGCGGCGCACCCTTATCAATCTTGCCGGCGGTTATGTAGTCGACGCCAAGGCAAGCATTCAACACACCGTCGGCAGTGTCATCAATAACGCGTCCGGAGCCTTTACTCTTCGTCGCGCCGTTGTCGTGCAGTCGAACGATATAATCCCAGCCGAATTGTTTTTCAAGCAGAGCAATGCTCATGAACGCCGTGCCACTCAACGCCGGGTCAGCAATGCCGAACGAGTCTTTATAGGTCGGGTCAGTTGCAATCGTTTCCCAACTTGTCGGCTCCGTCGTAACTTTGTCGGTGTTGATGACGATACCGAGCGTGCCGAGTCTCGCGGCGGTGAACGAGCCGTCGTAGTCATCAAATGGATTCAACAGCTCATCAAAGACTATCGGCTTGTATTGTTCAAGCAAGCCTTCGTTCTTCATTTGGTAGAAGTCGGGAACTTCGCTCGTCCAGATAATGTCCGCCATGAGGTGTCCGCTTTGGCGTTCGGCTTCGAGTTTGGCCATGATTTTGCCCGCGCCGGCGGACTGCCAGTCAACGTCAATGTCGGGGTGTTTGGCCTTGAAACCTTCGACGATGCCGCCAATCAGCGACTCTTTCATTGACGTGTAAATCACCAGCGTATTGGCGGACTTCTTCTTGTCGGGCGTGTCGCCGGTTTTGC
>JAFQZB010000080.1 GCA_017406175.1 Selenomonadaceae bacterium
AAGTCATTTTCGATTAAAAAACTTTTCTTTTGCTCGTCCAAAAGAAAAGTAACAAAAGAAAAGGACGCCTCGCAGGGGCGCAAGGGTAACTCACCGCACTCACGAATATTTTTGGCTTGGAGTTCGCCGCGGTTTTTACATCACGTAAAAGCGCGGCGGGAGCCGTCGTCCATGACGGCTCCTTTATTTGTTTTGTTAGTACTTGTTTTTTAGGAAGTGATTCGATGAAATTTGTATCGTGGAATGTCAATGGATTGCGCGCCCGCCTTAAAAAGGATTTCATGCCCGCCTTTAAAGCTCTCGACGCAGATATTTTCGCCGTGCAGGAAATTAAAATGCAACCCGGCGAGGCTATCCTTGAGCTTAAAGGCTACAAGCAGTTTTGGAATCACGGAGAGCGCAAGGGCTATTCGGGCACGGCGATTTTCTCCCGTGTGGAGCCGCAAGCCGTCACCTATGGCATTGGCGTCGACGAGTTCGACAGCGAAGGGCGCGTTATTACTCTCGACTTAGGAGAAAATTTTTTCGTCAATGTCTACGTCCCCAACTCGCACAACCTCGAATGGCTCGAACGCCGCCTTACTTGGGAAGACGCCTTCCGCAATTATCTGCGCGGACTGGATAGCCTTAAGCCCGTTATCGTCTGCGGGGACTTCAACGTAGCGCACGAACCGATTGACTTAAAGAATCCTGCCTCGAATCATCATAGCGCGGGCTTCAGCGACGAGGAGCGCGGCAAGTTCACCGACCTTTTGAATACTGGCTTTGCTGACATCTTCCGCCGCCGCGATCCGACTTTGACGGGTGCTTACACGTGGTGGAGTTATCTTAGGAAGGCTCGCCTAACGAACGCGGGCTGGCGTATCGATTACTTCCTAATCTCCGAACGCTTGATTGAACGAGTCGCCGCCGCCACGATTGAAAGCAATATCTTCGGTAGCGACCATTGCCCCATAACCTTGACGCTCAAATAAAAAACCGCCTTCAAATCGGAGGCGGCTTTTAAATTTACTTGCTCGTTAGCATTTCGAGTTCCTCTGGCGTTACCGTCGTCGAGGAAATCTTTTTTATCTGCTCGTCCTTGTCGAGTGAAACTTTTTCTTCGGGCTTAGGCTCGTCGATTGGCTCGGCGAAAATTTTCTTGAACGCCTCCTCCGCCGTGTCGACTGCGAATATCTTTAAGCCGAGGTGACCTTTTGGAATGTCTTTGGCGTTCTCTTTCGGGATAACCAATGTCTTAATGCCCGCTTGCTTTGCGCCGTAAGCCTTCTCGAAGACGCCGCCGACGGGTCGAACCTTTCCTTGCAAAGAGATTTCTCCGGTGATTGCCACGTCTTGACGAATCTTTTTACCAGTGACCGCGCTGACCAAAGCCGCAAGTATCGCCGTGCCCGCGCTCGGTCCGTCAATGTTGCCGCCGCCGATAACGTTTATGTGTACGTCGAAGTCGTGAATATCCTTGCCCGTCACGCGCCTAAGAACACTAGCCGCATTGAACACGGAGTCCTTAGCCATGCTGCCTGCCGTCTCATTGAATCGAATCGTGCCCTTGCCCTTTTCCGCATCGAAGACGACCGCTTCAATCTCAATCACCGAACCGATAAAGCCACTCACGCCCAAGCCGAAGATATGCCCGACTGCCGACTTGCTCGACGCCTTCTTTGTGACGTATTGATAAAGACGACTAGTTTGCGCGACCTCGTAAACGTCCTGCTTAGTGATTTTAATCGGGCGGTCTATGTGCAAGACTTTATCCTCGGCGCGGTCTAGGGCTAAGCTGTAGGCGTCGGCTAGGATATTAATTGCCTTGCGCCCTTCAATCGTGTATTCGCTGATGATTTCGGCTAGCCCGTTCTCAAGTTCGACGTTGAGTTTTTTAGCGGCGTTTAGGACAATCTCGACGATATGGGCGGGCGTCAGCGGCTCGAAGTAAATTTCAGCACATCGCGAACGCAACGCCGGATTAATCGCCGAGGCGTCGCGGGTCGTTGCTCCGATTAAAACAAAGTCGGCGGGCGCACCGTTCTCGAACAGCATTTTGACATACGGCGGAACGCGTTCATCAGTCGGGTCGTAGTAGCTTGACTCGAAGTAAGCGCGTTTATCCTCCAGAACCTTTAGCAACTTGTTCTGCAACATCAAATCCATTTCGCCAATCTCGTCGATAAAGAGAATGCCGCCGTGCGCGTCCGTGACGAGACCTGGCTTGGGTTCGGGTATGCCGCCGTCGGCAAGTTGCTTTTGTGCGCCTTGATAAATCGGGTCGTGCACGGAGCCGATTAAAGGATTAGTCACGTCTCGCGGGTCCCAACGGAGCGTCGTGCCGTCGGTCTCAACGAATGGCGCGTTCTCTTTGAAGGGGCTGAGTTCCGTACCGCGCACAGCCTCAAGCACAAGCCGAGCCGCCGTAGTCTTGCCGACGCCGGGCGGACCGTAAAGGATTAAGTGTTGCGGATAGGGCGAGGCGAGCTTTGACCTTAACGACTTAATCGCCCGTTCCTGCCCAACGATTTCTCCCAACGACTGCGGGCGCAAGAGTTCCATAACCGACTGCGTAAGGTGAACGTCTTCCAGCTCTTGAAGTTCTTCGCGCTTCTTCTTATCGTGCGGCGACTCATCGGCGGGGTTCTCTTCCTTTAGTATCTGCAGGCGAATATCCTTAACGTAGTCTTGATGCTCCTTCTCCAGTTTCTCGTTTAGCTTGCGTTCGATTTTGTCTTCAATCTGCCGACGCGCTATGATGTCCGCGAGCATTTCCGAAACCAGAAGAACTTGCTGATGAAGGTCGGAGCGTTTAGGCAGCGATAGCGTTGGATTTTCTTCGAGGATTCGACGCAACGCGAGGATTCTTTCCGCTGGGTCATGCGAGCGCATATAGCGGAGCGCGTCCATCTTGCCCGCCTGCAGAACCAACCTATCAGAACCCATGACATCAACGAGGATTGCATATAGCGCGGATATTTCCCGGTCAATGTCAGTCTCGTGCCGGGGTTGTGGCGTGTTCTTCTTGCCGAAAAATTTTCTAAAGAAGTTCATGACTCAATGACTTCAACTTTAATCTTCGTGGCAACTTCGGGATGTAGCTTGATAACAGCGTCATAGACACCCGCGCCAGTCACGTCGCCTTGAATGGAAATCTTGCGTTTGTCGACGTTTAGCGAGTGACTTTCCTTGAGAGCTTTGGCGACATCAGAGCCAGAGACCGAGCCGAAAAGTTTTCCGTCCTTGCCAATGCGCACGGGAACTTTCACGGAGATTTTTTCAAGCTGTGCGCCGAGGAGTTTTGCTTCGTCCGCCTCTTGTTGAGCGCGGCGAGCTTTGCTTTCTGCCCTAACCTTAGCCGTGTTCAAGTTCGCGGCGTTGGCCTCTACTGCCAATTTACGCGGCAAAAGATAATTGCGCCCGTAGCCGTCCGATACTTCGACGACATCGCCCTTTGCGCCGAGCTTTTTAACGTCTGCTTGTAAGATAACTTTCATGTTGATTGCCTCCTAACTGAACTTGCGCCAGTCTATCAGAAAACGGGCGGCTTGTAAAATATTTTGTGCGGAGCGTTGACCAAAGTTCGTTTGTGCAGTACAATCCTACATAAAATTTTCAGGAGAGTTTTAACGAAACTAGGTGAGGATTATGGAAAAGGTAACGGTGGTAGTAATCGGCGGCGGAGCTACCGGACTTGGCATCCTGCGCGATTTGTCTATGCGCGGCGTCAAGGCTCTACTCGTTGAGAAAAATGACTTGGTCAACGGCGCAAGCTCGCGATATCACGGACTGCTACACAGCGGCGGGCGTTACGCCGTCAAAGACCAGGAAGCTGCTAAGGAATGCATTATCGAAAATCAAATCATGCGCAAAATCGGAAAATCCTGCGTCGAACCTTGCGGCGGTATGTTCACGCGCCTTGACATTGACGACCCCGCTTACGAGGAGCTTTGGGTTAAAGGTTGCAAAGACAGCGGAATCGAGGCGACGCCCATTACTTTGGACGAGGCGTTCAGATTAGAACCACGACTTTCAAGAAAACACGTTAAGAGCGCGTACCTTGTCCCCGATGCGGCGGTTGACGGCTTCCGCATGGCTTGGCAACTTATCGACTCGTCAAAACGCTACGGCGGGCAACTCAAGACTTACACCGAAGTTATTGGCTTCGATACCGTAAACGGAGAACTGCGCGGCGTTAAAGTTCGCAATCAATTCACCGGCGAAACTTACGAAATCGGCTGTGACATTGCGGTTAATGCGGCGGGCGGTTGGGCTGGTTTTGTCGGCAAACTCGCCGGCGTAGAAATCGGCGTTCAACCTGACAAAGGAACTTTAATCGCTTTCAATCAGCGAATCGTTAATCACGTCGTCAATCGATTACATAAATCTTCCGACGGCGATATTTTTGTTCCGCACGGCTCAATTACAATTCTTGGTACTTCATCAATGAGCGTGCCCGACCCAGAAGACACTTCAACTTCCCGCGCTGAAGTCGAGAGCTTAATAAAAATCGGCGAACAGACTTTTGAGGATTTGCGCGACTTTAGAATTTTGCGTACCTTCGCAGGAAGTCGCCCGCTTTACATTCCGCCGGGCGGTGCAGTCGGACGGAGCGCGTCTCGCGGCTTTGCAATCGTCGACCACGCACAAGACGGCTTAAAGGGTTTATTTACAATCGTCGGCGGCAAATTCACGACGTATCGACTTATGGCGGAAAAAATGTGCAACCAAATCTGCGCGAAGCTCGGAAACAACACACCTTGCCGAACTGCCGATGAACCGCTTGTCGAAGAAGTTCCGCAAGCCGATATTGACCGCGCCAAAAAATTTTTCCCGTCATATGGCGTTAATCTCGCGGCAACTCGTTTAGGCGTCGACCGTTTCAAAAAAGTTGTAGCACGTCTGGAATCTGACCCCGAAAGCCGCGAACTCGTTTGCGAATGCGAAAATGTTACCCGCGCAGAGGTCGAGGAAATTTGCAAAGACGACACAAGCTTTATCGTAAACGACGTTAGACGCAGGACGCGAATTGGCATGGGTACTTGTCAAGGTAATTTCTGCGCTTTGAGAGCGGCGGCAATTTTTTCCGACATGGGCGTCGAACCTTCTGCGAAAGATTCGCTGACTCGGATGCGCGAATTTTTGCAAGGACGTTGGAAGGGAATTCGCCCCGTGCTTTTAGGCAGGACGCTACGTGAAACAGAAATGACACGCTCAATCTACGAACTTTCCATGAACGTTACGGAGGTATCGCAATGAAAACTTCTGACGTTATCGTTATCGGCGGCGGACTTGCCGGACTTATGGCGGCTTCCGTTGCGGCTTCTCGCAAACAAAAAGTCACCGTGCTAACTTACGGCTCAGGCTCCTTGCCTCTGGCTAGCGGCGCGATTGATTTCGGCTCGCTTGAAAATCTGCCAGCTCATCACCCTTATAAAAAAATCGGTCTCAAAGCTTGTGAAGCGGCGGCTAAATTTCTACTCGACATCACCGCGCAAGCTAATTTGCCTTACTTAGGCTCCGTCAGCAAAAAAATTCCAATCGTTACCGCTGTCGGCACGCTCAAATATTCCGCTCTCGTTCCCGAATCAATGAACGCCAATAACCTTGCCAACAAGAAAAAAATTTTCGTCGTCGGGATAAACGGCTTGAAAGATTTTTATGCCGCAATGCTTGCCGACAATCTCAAAAAATATTTCCCCGATAAAACTTTCGAGACCACCAAAATTGATTTGCACTTGCTCGGCGGGCGCGACATCACTTGCATGGACGCCGCTCAACTTTTAACCGACAACGAACAACCCTTTGCCAATGAACTCAAAGCTTTAAAAGCTAGCAAAGATGACGCGATTATCATTCCGCCAATTTTGGGCGTTGCCGGCGATTTTTCTCGCGACGTTGTCCAAACTCAAATTCGCGCTCAAATCATCGAAACGACTTGCTTGCCTCCTTCGCCGCCTGGTATCAGACTTCAACGCGCCTTCATGAAATACTTGCAAGCTTCCGGCGTCAGATTTTTCGAGAACTCCAAAGTTGTGCGCGGCATCACGGACGGAAAAAAAGTTACAGGCGTCGTCGTTGAAAATGCTGTTCGCGAAAAAGTTTTCCCTGCGCGTAAAGTAATTTTAGCGACGGGCGGTTTTTATAGCGGCGGAATTCAAATGCGCGACTTCGACCAACCTCGCGAGCCGATTTTTGACTTGCCGGTTTTCTTCCCGACCGGCGCAGAAAACTGGAGCAACATACAACTTTTCAGCGACAAGCCGCAAGGTTTCGCAACTACTGGAATTCTTACTAACGATAACTTAAATCCCGTCGACGCGGACGGCAATGTTTTGTTCGACAATCTCCACGTTGTCGGCGCAAATCTCGGCGGCGTTGATAAAATTTTTGAACGCTCAGCGGGCGGAATTTCCATTGCGTCTGCTTACAAGGGGGCGATTTTATGAGCGACACTAAAGCAATTTTTACCGGCGACCGTTGCTTGTCGTGCACTTCTTGCATGGCGAATTGTCCCGTTATGGCGGCTATCAAAGATTATCGCGGTCCAAAGCTCGTAGGTCCCGCTCATGGCAGAATGCATTTTTCGCAAGAAGACATTGAGGAAAGTTTAAACTACTGCTCCAACTGCAAAAGTTGCGACCGCGCTTGTCCTTCCGGCGTTGCGGTCTCGACCCTCAATATGTTGCAACGCGCCGAATACTACAAAAATCATCCGCACCTGCGCTCCGAAGATATGCTTGCTCACGGTGAGCGCATGGCTAACTTAATCCGCAAAATTCCTTTCGGCGCGACCTTCTCCAATCTGGGCATGAGTATCGGAAAAGCTTTGGGCGTCTTCAGCGCACTCGGTATCGCCGGTGAAAGAAACATGCCAGCCTACGCCGCTACTCCTTTCAAAGACTCTTTCAGCTCTATCAAGCAACCGGCGTCAGCTAAAAAAATCGTACTGTTCACCGGCTGCTACATCAATGACAATGAACCGCACGTCGGCAACGCATTTGTCAAGGTTATGAACGCCAACGGCTATGAAGTTTTAATCGATAAGCAGTTCAAATGTTGTGGCTCTCCTTTGGTTGTCACCGGCTTTTTGGACGAAGCCAAACAACACGCTGATAACAACGTTGCTCGCGTTCTCTACTGGAAGCGGCAAAATATTCCGGTCGTCACGCCCTGCACAAGTTGTTCTCTCATGCTAAAAGAAGAGTACCACGAACTTTTTGGCGATGACAAATTCCACGAAGCCGCTACCAATGTTTACGACGCCTTCGAGTTCTTGGAAATGTTACAGGAGCGCGGCGAGTTCAATAACAACTTCAAGCCTCTCAACCAGCGATTACTTTACCACGTGCCTTGCCACTTGAAGTCACAAGCTATCGGACTTCCCGCGCAGGACATCTTGGAAGAAGCCGGCGCAAATGTCAATCTCGCGGATTCTGGCTGTTGCGGCATTTCCGGCAACTACGGTTTCCGTAAAGACAAGTACGAAATCTCCATGAAGATTGGCGCGAAACTTTTCGAGCGCGTCAAG
>JAFQZB010000081.1 GCA_017406175.1 Selenomonadaceae bacterium
GACGTCTTCACGATTACTGGACGCGGCACCGTTGCTACCGGTCGTGTTGAACGCGGCATTACGATTAATACTGCGCACGTTGAGTACGAGACCGAAAAACGCCACTATGCCCACGTCGACTGCCCAGGTCATGCTGACTATATTAAGAACATGATTACTGGTGCGGCTCAAATGGACGGCGCGATTCTCGTCGTGGCTGCCTCCGATGGTCCCATGCCCCAGACTCGTGAGCATATCCTGCTTGCTCGTCAGGTCGGTGTTCCCGCTATCGTCGTTTTCCTTAACAAAGTTGACCAAGTCGACGACGAAGAACTCCTCGAACTTGTCGAAATGGAAGTTCGCGAACTCCTCAGCAAGTACGAATTCCCCGGCGACGATATTCCTGTTATCGCTGGCTCGGCTCTCTTGGCTCTCGAAGGCGACGAAGAGCAAAAGAAGAATATCCTTAAGCTCCTCGATGCTGTTGATGAATATATTCCGACGCCGACGCGCGACACCGATAAGCCGTTCCTTATGCCGGTTGAGGACGTGTTCACGATTACTGGACGCGGCACCGTTGCTACCGGTCGTGTTGAACGCGGCATGTTGAAACTTAACGAGCCTGTTGAAATCGTCGGTCTTCGTGACGAGCCCCGCAAGACTGTTGCTACGGGCATTGAAATGTTCCGCAAGCTCCTCGATAGCGCGGTTGCTGGCGACAACGTCGGTGTTCTTCTGCGCGGCGTCGACCGTAAGGAGATTGAACGCGGTCAAGTTATCGCGAAGCCCGGCACGATTCATCCGCACACGAAGTTTAAAGCTCAAGTCTACGTCCTGACTAAAGACGAGGGCGGTCGCCATACTCCGTTCTTCGCAAACTATCGTCCGCAATTCTACTTCCGCACAACTGACGTTACGGGCGTAGTCAGCGACCTCAAGGACACCAACGGCAACGCGGCTGAAATGTGCATGCCCGGCGACCACATTGAAATGACGGTCGAACTTATCACCCCGATTGCTATCGAAAAAGGTTTGCTCTTCGCTATCCGCGAGGGCGGTCACACTGTCGGTTCGGGTCGTGTTATCGAGATTCTCGAAGCGTAAAAAGTTTTTGACGCTCAGACAATAAATCGGTGAGGCGGTCGGTAGTCAGCCTAAGAACTGATTGCCGGCCGTCGTTGCTGATTTTAAGCTTTGACATGGCAGATTGCTCGGCAAGGAAATTCCGCCCTGTCGAGGGAACTGCCACGGAGCAACGTTAGGAGCTTTGACTTCTGACTAAGGAGGAATTATTTTGGCAAAGCAACAAAAAATTCGGATTCGCCTGAAGGCCTACGATCACAAGTCGTTAGACCAGAGCGCGGCAAAGATTGTGGAAACCGCAAGGAAGACTGGAGCTGGGGTATCGGGTCCCATTCCCCTGCCGACGGAGAAAAATATCTACACAATCTTGCGCTCGCCTCACGTCAACAAAGACTCGCGCGAACAGTTCGAGATGCGCACGCACAAACGCTTGATTGATATTCTCCAGCCGACGCACAAGACGGTTGATGCGCTCATGCGTTTGGACTTGCCCGCCGGTGTTGACATCGAGATTAAGGTCTGAGGAGGTGTAGACATTGGCAAAGGCAATCTTAGGTATCAAACTCGGCATGACGCAGATTTTCACCGAGGAAGGAAGAGTTATCCCCGTGACGGTCGTAGAGACTGGCAAAAACGTCGTCATCCGCAACAAAACGGTTGACACGGACGGCTATTGCGCAGTTCAAATCGGCTTCGGCGAAGTCAAGGAAAGCAGAGTTAATAAGCCTGACATGGGGCAATTCAAGAAGGCTGGTATTAAGCCCGTGAAGTTTATCCGCGAGATTCGTCTGGCGGCGGAGTCCGAATACAAAATCGGCGACGTTATCGGCGTGGACATCTTCGCGGCGGGTGAACTCGTCGACGTTATCGGCACGTCTAAGGGCAAAGGCTTCGCGGGTTCAATCAAGCGTCACAACTTCGCCCGCGGACCTATGGGGCACGGTTCCAAATCTCATCGTGAACCCGGCTCGACAGGCGCAATGCTCTCTGGTCCTGGTGGTCGTGTCATCAAAGGCAAGAGACTTCCCGGACGCATGGGCGGCACTCGTACGACGATTCAGCGGCTGACGGTCGTTAAGGTCGACGCGGACAGAAACTTGCTCCTAATCAAAGGCGCAATCCCCGGTCCGAAGAAGGGACTTGTCATCGTTCGCGAAACCGTCAAACCTAACAAGAAGCATAAATAATAATCGAAAGGAGGAAATTAGATGCCAACTGTAGCAGTTTATGATATGACTAATAAAAAGGTCGGCGACATTGAGCTTAGCGAAGAAATTTTCGGCGTCGAGATTAATGAAGGTCTCGTGCATCAAGCGGTCGTTATGCAAATGGCGTCGTGGAGATTGGGCACGCATTCGACTAAGACTCGCGGCGACGTTCGCGGCGGCGGTAAAAAACCTTGGCGGCAAAAAGGCACTGGTCGTGCCCGTGCAGGTTCCCGCAGAAGTCCCCTTTGGCGCGGCGGCGGTACAATCTTCGGACCGCACCCCCGCGATTACTCGTTCTCCATGCCGCGGAAACAGCGTCGCCTTGCGTTAAAATGCGTCCTCACTGACAAGGTTAAGGAAGGCAACTTAATCGTTCTCGACGAGCTGAACTTCGACGAGTCCAAGACTAAAAAATTTGTCGAGTTCCAAAAGACTTTCGGCGTTGACGGTTGCAAGTCGCTGTTCATCACCCGCGAACTTATCGATAACGTAAGCCGTTCGTCGAATAACCTGCAGAACGCAAAGGCAATCGCCGCACTTCAACTCAACGTCTACGACATTCTCAACAGCGATAAACTCTTCCTCACCAAAGACGCGGTTGCGAAGATTGAGGAGGTGTATATCTGATGGATGCCAGAGACATTTTGATTAAGCCGCTAATCACCGAGCGCGGAACGGATCTCATGCAGGATAACAAGTTCGTGTTCGTCGTCGACAAGCGCGCTAACAAGATTCAAATCGCGCAGGCAGTCAAAGAAGTTTTCAACGTGACGGTCGAGGCGGTCAGTACCATGAACGTTAAAGGCAAGACCAAGAGTCGCGGACGCACGATGGGCAAGACTAGCAGTTACAAAAAAGCTATCGTCAAACTCGCTGAAGGTCAGACTATTGAACTCTTCGGCGCATAAAAAATTTTTGACAAAGGAGGTAAAACGTAAGTGGGAATTAAATCTTTCAAGCCGTATACCCCCGGACGTCGCCATATGACGGTTTCGACGTTCGAGGAAATCACAACTGATAAGCCCGAAAAATCTTTGCTGGCTCCGCTCAAGAAACACGGCGGGCGCAATCAGCAGGGACGTTTGACGGTTCGTCATCAAGGCGGCGGGCATAAGCGTCGCTATCGCATCATCGACTTCAAGCGCAACAAAGACGGCATTCCGGCAAAGGTCGCAACGATTGAATACGATCCTAATCGCTCTGCACGTATCGCCCTTCTCCATTACGTGGACGGCGAAAAACGTTACATTATCGCCCCGAACGGTTTAAAAGTCGGCGATAAGGTCGAGTCGGGCGCAGAGGCTGATATCAAAGTTGGCAATGCTCTTCCGCTTAAAAATATCCCCGTCGGCACGATGATTCACAACATCGAACTTAAAATCGGTAAAGGCGGGCAAATGGTTCGCAGTGCAGGCGCGGCGGCTCAGCTCATGGCTAAGGAAGGAAATTACGCAACGATTCGTATGCCGTCGGGCGAGGTTCGCAAAGTCCACATCAACTGCCGTGCGACTATCGGGCAGGTCGGCAACCTTGACCACGAGAACATCACAATCGGTAAGGCGGGTCGCTCTCGTTGGCTCGGAATTCGTCCTGCCAATCGCGGCGTAGCGATGAACCCTGTAGACCATCCGCATGGCGGCGGTGAAGGTCGCTCGCCCGTCGGTCGCAAGCACCCCGTCACCAAATGGGGCAAGTGTGCTATGGGCGCGAAGACTCGCGGGAAGAAAGCTTCCGATAAACTTATCGTTCGTCGTCGCAAGTAGTCTGACGGAAGGAGGAAATAATTTTGTCAAGGTCTGTTAAGAAGGGACCGTTCGTGCAGGAAAAACTTTTGGCTAAGGTCGAGGCACTCAACGCCGCCAACGATAAAAAAGTTATCCGCACGTGGTCGCGCAGCTCAACGATTCTTCCTGCATTCGTCGGACACACAATCGCCGTTCATGACGGTCGCAAGCATGTCCCCGTTTACGTAACGGAAGATATGGTCGGGCACAAGCTCGGAGAATTCGCACCGACTCGCACTTTCAAAGGGCACGCGGGCGAAGAGCGCAAAACTTCGCTCAAATAAATTAAACGTCTGAAGAAAGGAGGAGCTTACGTGGCAGAAGTCAAAGAAGCCAAAGCAATCGCCAAATATGTACGGATTGCGCCGCGCAAAGTTCGTATCGTCATGGATTTGATTCGCGGCAAAGCAGTTGCGGACGCCTTCGCGATTTTGAAGTTCACACCCAAACGCGGCGCGACGTTGATTACAAAAGTTCTTAAGAGTGCCGTCGCCAATGCGGAAAACAATTTCGACATGGACGCGGATAAATTGTTCGTCTCGACGTGTTTCGTCGACCAGGGACCGACAATGAAGAGGTATCACCCGCGCTCGCGTGGTCAGGCGTTCAGCATTCTAAAGCACACCTCGCACATTACGGTTGTCGTCAGCGAAAAGGAAGAAACTAAAATAGACGAGACTAAATAAAAAGGAGGGAAACGGTTTGGGTCAGAAGGTAAATCCTCACGGAATACGCCTCGGCATAGTCAAGACGTGGGACGCGAAATGGTACGCAGATAAAGATTTCGCGACGAATCTCCACGAAGATATTAAAATCCGTAAAGCGATCAAAACCGATAAACAGCTGGCGTCGGCGGGCGTCTCGCGTATAGAGATTGAACGCTCGGAAAAACGCCTTAAGCTCACGATTCACACTGCAAAGCCCGGCATGGTCATCGGTCGCGGCGGCGCGGGCATTGAGGACATTAAAAACAAACTCAAGAAGCTCACCGATAAGAAGCTTGACATCAACATCATGGAGATTCGCAATCCGGACTTAGATGCGTTGCTTGTCGCAGAGAATATTGCCTCGCAGTTGGAACGCCGTATCGCTTTCCGCCGTGCTATGAAACAATCGGTCGGTCGGACAATGCGGCTCGGTGCTAAGGGAATCAAAATCGCCTGCAGTGGTCGCTTGGGTGGCGCGGAAATCGCTCGCAGTGAATCTTATCGCGAAGGCTCTATTCCCCTGCACACGCTCCGCGCGGATATTGATTACGGATTCGCGGAGGCTAACACGACTTACGGGCGCATCGGCATCAAGGTTTGGATTTTCAAAGGCGAAATTCTCCCCGACAAAAAGGACAAGGGCGTCCGTCAAGCTGAAGGAGGCGACGCTTAATGTTAATTCCGAAGAGAACAAAATACCGCAAGCAATTTCGCGGACGCATGAAGGGCAAAGCTAATCGCGGCAACACAATCGCTCATGGTCAATACGGCTTGGTGGCATTGGAGCCGGCATGGATAACTAATCGTCAGATTGAGGCGGCTCGTATCGCGATGACTCGTTACATTCGCCGCGGCGGTCAAGTCTGGATAAAAATTTTCCCCGATAAGCCGGTTACCGCAAAGCCCGCTGAAACTCGTATGGGTAGCGGCAAAGGCTCGCCTGAATACTGGGTTGCAGTCGTCAAGCCGGGTCGCGTGCTGTTTGAAATGGCGGGCGTCCCGAAGGAAATTGCAGCCGAGGCAATGCGCCTTGCCGGTCACAAGCTCCCGATTAAGACAAAGTTTATCGTCAGCGATCATCAAGGCGATGTCTATGTTCCAGTCGTGAACGAGACTTTAGCCGACGCTAAAAAGGCGGCTCATGCGGCTTACGAACAGGAGCACGCGGCTGAGGCTCAAGCGACCGAGTCCAAAGCTAAAGAAGGCGGTGAAGCTAATGAAGGTTAATGAAATTCGCGACATGAACCCCGACGAACAGGTCGAGAAAATCAAATCGCTCAAGGAAGAACTCTTCAACCTCCGCTTTCAACACGCAACGGGACAGCTTGAAAATCCCATGCGTATTCGCGAAGTCAAACGCTCCATTGCACAGCTTAAAACCATTCAGCGCGAGCGTGAACTCAATATCAGACAGTAGGAGGCGATAAAGTGAGCGAACAGGTTAAACGCAACGAGCGCAAAGTCCGCGTCGGCAAGGTCGTTAGCGATAAAATGGAAAAAACCATCGTCGTCGCGATTGAAGAGCTCGTTCAACATAAGCTTTATAAAAAGTCCGTCAAGCGTACTGTCAAGTTCAAGGCGCACGACGAGAACAACGAAGCTCATATCGGCGATAGAGTTTCAATCATGGAAACGCGCCCGCTGTCCAAGGAAAAACGTTGGCGGCTCGTAAAAATCGTCGAGAAGGCAAAGTAATTTGGAAGGAGGTTAAAACGTGATCCAGCAACAGAGCAGATTGAACGTCGGCGACAACACCGGAGCCAAAGAGATTATGTGTATCCGCGTGCTCGGCGGGTCGTTCCGTCGCTACGCCAATATCGGCGACATAATCGTTGCGTCGGTTAAGTCGGCTACGCCTGGCGGGCAAGTCAAAAAGGGCGATGTCGTCAAGGCGGTTGTCGTTCGCAGTAAAAAGGGCTTGCGTCGTCCTGACGGCTCCTATATCCGTTTCGATGAAAATGCCGCCGTCATCATCAAGGAAGATAAAACCCCTCGCGGCACTCGTATCTTCGGACCAGTCGCCCGTGAACTCCGCGAAAAAGATTTCATGAAGATTATTTCACTCGCGCCCGAAGTTTTGTAAAAGAAAGGAGGTGCCGAGTTGTCACTTATTAAACTCCACGTCAAAAAGGGCGATACGGTCGTTGTATTGTCGGGCAAGGACAAGGGCAAGCAGGGCAAAGTTATCTCCGCCATGCCCAAAGCCGGCAAAGTCGTCGTCGAAGGCGTCAACAAAGTTAAGCGTCACAGCAAACCAAGTCTCAAGGTTCCGCAGGGCGGCATCATTACTAAGGAAATGCCCTTGCACGCTTGCAAAGTTCAGCTCGTCTGTCCCGCTTGCAATAAGCCTACCCGTATCGGTCATAAGGACGTAAACGGCAAAAATTCTCGCGTCTGCAAAAAGTGCGGCGAGGTCATCGAAGAATAAGGAGGTGGAAACGTGAGCAGACTTTTGGATAAGTACAAGAATGAAGTTATCGGCGCAATGACTAAGAAATTTTCTTATAAGAACGTCATGCAGGTGCCGAAGCTTGAAAAGATTGTAATCAACATGGCGTGCGGCGATGCGGTCGGCAATGCTAAGGCTCTAGAATCGGCAATCGCGGACTTGACGACAATCGCGGGACAAAAGCCCGTTATCACTCGCGCTAGGAAATCTTTGGCGGCGTGGAAACTTCGTCAAGGCATGGCAATCGGTTGCAAAGTCACCTTGCGCGGTCGTCGCATGTATGAGTTCCTCGATAAGTTTATGAACATTGCCCTTCCGCGTGTTCGTGACTTCCGCGGAGTCAGCAGAAAATCTTTCGACGGGCGCGGCAATTATGCCGTAGGCGTCAAAGAGCAGCTCATCTTCCCTGAGATTGAATACGACAAGATTGATAAGATTCGCGGCATGGACATTATCGTTGTCACGACGGCTAAGACTGACGAAGAGGCAAGAGAATTCCTCGCGCTTATGGGTATGCCGTTCGCCAACGCTTAAGGATGTGATTATCAAATGGCTAAGAAAGCTTTAATCGAAAAATGGAGCAAGCCTCCCAAATTCTCGACTCGCAAGTACAATCGTTGCAAAATCTGCGGCAGACCCCACGGCTATATCCGCAAGTTTGAAATGTGCCGTATCTGCTTCCGTGAACAATCCTACGCCGGCGCGATTCCCGGCATAACCAAAGCTAGCTGGTAAAATTTTTTAAACTCGAAAGGAGGATATCGGTTCCCTATGGCAATGACTGATCCTATTGCGGACATGCTTACGCGCATTCGCAATGCCAATTCTGTCTACCATGACAAGGTAGAAATCCCAGGCTCCAAAATCAAAATCGCTATCGCGGACGTTCTCAAGCGCGAAGGTTACATCAAAGACTACGCCTTCACCGAGGACAACAAGCAGGGTATTCTGACTGTCAAGCTTAAGTACGGACCCGAACGCGAAAAAGTTATTACGGGCATCAAACGCATCTCCAGACCGGGACTCCGCCAATATTCAAAGAGGAAAGAACTTCCTCGCGTGCTCGGCGGACTCGGTATCGCGATTATCTCCACGTCGCAGGGCATCATGAGCGACCGGCAGGCTCGCAAGGCTGGTCTCGGCGGCGAAGTTATCGCTTACGTTTGGTAAAAAATTTTTGGAGGTGCTGACATGTCACGCATTGGAAGAGCACCGATTCACATTCCCGCCGGCGTCACCGTAACTGTTGGCGATGATAATCTGGTGCATGTTAAAGGTCCTAAGGGCGAATTGTCCCGCAAGATCTCCACGGAAATGAAAATAAGCATTGAGGACGGCGTCTTGACGGTGGCACGCCCCTCGGACGATAAAACGCATAGAAGTTTGCATGGTCTTAGCCGCACGCTGATTAACAACATGGTCGTCGGCGTCACTCAGGGCTTTACGAAAAATCTTGAGATTGCTGGCGTCGGCTATCGTGCCGCTAAGCAGGGGAAAAATCTTAATTTGTCCCTCGGCTACTCTCACCCCGTAATTATTGAGCCGCCCGCAGGAATTACCCTTGACGCTCCCACGGCGACAACGATAACAGTTCACGGCATTGATAAAGAACTCGTCGGGGCGGTCGCGGCTAACATTCGCGGCTGGCGTGAGCCCGAACCCTACAAGGGCAAAGGCATTAAATATGCTGGCGAACACATCCGCCGCAAGGAAGGTAAAGCCGGCGCGAAGGGCAAGAAGTAATTTCTAGGAGGTGCAATCATGAATATCGAACACGTTGCCATCTACGTCAATAACTTGGAAGTCGAGAAAAATTTCTTCGTGAAGTATTTCAAAGCTACGGCTAGCGAGAAGTATACGAACTTCCGTCAAGACTTCACCAGTTATTTTCTGACCTTCGACAACGGCTCGCGTTTTGAGATTATGCATCGCCAAAGCATGATTGACCCCAAAAAAGATAAGTATCGTTCCGGCTATCATCATATCGCGATTAATGTCGGCGACAAGAATGACGTTGATAATCTTACTCGCGAAATGGAAGATGACGGCATATTCATTGTAACTGCTCCGCGCACCACAGGCGACGGCTACTACGCTAGCATTGTTGCTGATCCCGAAGGTAACGAGATTGAAATTCTCGCGGGCAACTTCGGCAACTGAATTTCTTTTTGACAGAACGGAGGCATAATCATGAGAATCGACCACGTTGCTATGTACGTTAATGATTTGGAGGCGGAGAAAGATTTCTTCGTCAAGTACTTCAACGCCAAGGCTGGTTCCAAATACAGCAACTTCCGCAATGACTTCAGCAATTACTTTCTTAGCTTTGCTGACGGCTCGCGCCTCGAAATCATGACGCGCACCAGCTCGGCTGATCCGAAAAAAGATCGTTATCGCACGGGTTATCATCACCTCGCAATTTGCGTTGGCGATCGCAAAGACGTTGATGACATGATGAAGAAATTTGACGCGGACGGCGTTATCGTTGTCAGCGGCGCACGTACCACCGGCGACGGCTATTACGAGGCTGTTGTCGTCGACCCCGAAGGCAACGAGATTGAAGTTATCGCGGAACATGACGATTTCCGGGATTAATTGATTCGATTTAAAATTTTTACGGCGAAGGAGGAAGACGTAGTGCTTCTTAAGGCAGATAAAAACGAAACTCGCCAAAAGAGACATTTGCGCGTTCGCAATCACGTAGCGGGCACGGCAGAGCGTCCGCGCTTGAATGTGTTCCGCTCTCTCAAGCACATCTACGCGCAAGTCATCGACGACGATAAAGGCATGACGCTCGCGGCGGCAAGCTCCCTTGATAAAGACTTCGAGGGCACGGGCGGCAACATTGCGGCGGCTAAGGCTGTCGGCGCGGCGATTGCTAAAAAGGCTCTCGAAAAAGGCATTACCGAAGTTGTATTTGATCGCGGCGGCTACATTTATCACGGTCGCGTTGCGGCATTGGCTCAGGCGGCTCGCGAGGGCGGCTTGAAATTCTGAGCAAAGGAGGCTGAACTAATGCCCCGAAATGAAACTGAAACTCCCGAATTCGAGGAGAAAGTTGTTTTTATAAATCGTGTCGCTAAGGTCGTCAAAGGCGGTCGCAGATTTTCTTTCAGCGCACTGGTTGTCGTCGGCAATCGCAATGGCAAAGTCGGCGTCGGACTCAGCAAGGCGGCTGAAGTTCCCGAAGCGATTCGCAAGGGCGTCGACGATGCGAAGAAAAATTTAATCGAGGTTGCTCTCAAGGAGCGTTCGATACCTCATGGCGTGGTTGGCGTTTTCGGTGCGGGCAAAGTCCTGTTGCGTCCGGCGTCGAAAGGTACTGGCGTTATCGCGGGCGGTCCGGCTCGTGCGGTACTTGAACTTGCTGGAGTTCACGACATCTTGACTAAGTCCCTTGGCTCGTCCAATCCAAATAACATGGTGCGTGCGACGCTTGAGGGTTTGAAAATGTTAAAGCGTGCGGAAGTCGTCGCTGAACTTCGCGGCAAGACTGTCGCCGAGCTTTTTAAGTAAGGAGGGCTGAGACGTGGCTAAATTGAAAATCACATTGGTTAGAAGCGTTATCGGTCGTCCTGACACTCAGCGCAGAACAGTTCGTTCGCTCGGCTTGCGCAAGTTGAATTCCTTTTCGATTCTGCCGGACTCCCCGACGATTCGCGGACAAATTCACAAGGTCAGACATCTCGTGAAGGTCGAAGAAGTCGCTGACGAAGGCAAGGTTGCTCTTGATAAATAATCGGAAGGGGGTTTGAAGATGAAACTTCATGAACTTAAACCTGCAGAGGGTTCGCGCAAGGATAAAACACGTTTGGGACGCGGCACGGGTTCGGGTTGCGGCAAAACGTCGGGACGCGGACATAAAGGGCAAAAGGCTCGTAGCGGCGGCGGAGTTCGTCCGGGCTTTGAAGGCGGGCAGATGCCGATTTATCGTCGCTTGCCCAAACGCGGCTTTAAAAATATCTGGCGCAAAGAATATGCCGAGGTCAACGTCTCGTCACTTAACGTCTTCGATGACGATATGACGGTTGACGCAGTCGCGCTCGTCGAAATGGGTATCCTTAAGAACGTCCTCGACGGCGTGAGGATTCTCGGCGACGGCGAATTGACTAAGAAATTGACGGTTAAGGCGCAGGGTTTCACGAAGACCGCTATCCAAAAGATTGAGGCGGCCGGCGGAACTCATGAGGTGATTTAAAGTGCTGTCGGCTCTGTCAAATATCTTTAAGATACCTGAGCTAAGGCAGCGGATAATCTTTACGCTGATAATGTTTGCGGTCTTCCGAATGGGCACGCATATCCCCGTACCAGGCGTCGACCCGACGGCAATCGAGCAACTGTTCAACAACGGAAGCTTATTCGGGCTGTTGGATTTATTCTCTGGCGGCGCGTTCAGCAAGTTTTCTATCTTCGCAATGAGTATCACGCCTTACATCAACGCGGCGATTATCATGCAACTGCTAACGGTCGTAGTTCCAACTTTGGAGCAATGGAGCAAGGAAGGCGCAGAGGGTCACAAGAAGACGACGCGGGTAACTCGTAAGCTGACAGTCGTCTTAGCTTTCGCGCAGGCAGTCGGCATGTCAATCGGACTCAAGGCGGCAATCTTGAATCCAAACCCCGTGAACATCTTGATAATCGCGATAACGCTGACGGCGGGCACAACGCTTTTGATGTGGATAGGCGAACAGATAACGGCGCAAGGAGTCGGCAACGGCATATCGCTAATCATCTTCGCGGGAATCGTGGCGGCACTGCCTAAGAACATTGCAACGATATTCCAATACGTGCAAGCCGGGACGATAAATTATTTCAGCGTGGTACTGTTCGCGGTAATCGCGCTGGCAATGATCGTGTTCGTTATCTACGTCGAGGCGGCTCTCAGAAGAATCCCGATAACCTATGCAAAACGAGTAGTCGGGGCTAGAGCCTACGGCGGACACCAAAGCCATTTGCCGCTGAAGGTCAATCCTGCGGGCGTCATTCCGATAATCTTTGCGTCAAGCGTGCTGATGTTCCCGATAACGGTCGTGCAGTTCATAGACAATCCGACGATTCAAAAGGTAGCGGCTCACTTGCAATGGGGCACGCCGCTCCAAACTTTCCTGTACGTCGTGCTGATAATCTTCTTCACGTATTTTTACACGGCAGTCACGGTGAAGATACCAGACATGGCAGACAACCTCAAAAAGTACGGAGCGTTTATCCCAGGCATAAGACCCGGACAGCCGACAGCGGATTACGTGGACTATGTGCTGACGCGTTTGGTAACGGCGGGTTCGTTGTATCTGGCGTTTATCGCGGTTTTGCCAAACTTAATCGGCGGAGCAACTCACATTCAAGGCGTATATTTCGGCGGGACGGCGTTATTGATTGTCGTATCAGTCGCCCTGCACACGATGAAACAAATAGAAGCGATGGTCGTAATGCGGCACTATGAAGGCTTCATGAGGTGAAGAAAATGCAACTTTTGATGATGGGGCCTCCCGGTGCCGGCAAAGGTACTCAGGCGGCTCGGCTCGTAAAGAAATACAATGTCCCGCAAATCTCGACGGGCGACATGTTCAGAGCGGCGGTTAAGGAAGGTACCCCGCTGGGGCTTAAGGCTAAGGCTTACATGGACTCTGGCTCGCTCGTTCCGGACGAGGTGACGATTGGCATAGTTCGCGAGCGTTTGGCAAAGGACGATTGCAAAGGCGGCTTTATCTTGGACGGGTTCCCGCGCACGGTGGAGCAGGCTGACGCCTTGGCTAAGATTCTCGACAAACTCGGCAAAAATATCTCTTGCGTTTTGAATATCAGCGTTCCCGCCGATTATCTCGTTGAACGGGCGGTCGGGCGTCGTATCTGCAGGAAATGCGGCGCGACTTATCATGTTAAATTCCACGCGCCCAAAGCCGAGAACGTTTGCGACTCATGCGGCGGCGAACTCTATCAACGGGCGGACGACAACGCTGAGACTATGACAAAACGTCTTGCCGCTTATGAAGAGTCGACGCGCCCCTTGATTGACTACTACAAGAACGCGGGAGTTTATCACGAAATCGACGGGCGGCAGAGTATAGACAAAGTCACCGAAGAAATTGAGCGCGTGTTGAGGGAAAAGCCATGAGCAAGCAAGACGTAATCGAAGTGGAAGGAAAAGTTTTGGAGGCTCTGCCGAACGCAATGTTTCAAGTGGAGTTGCCAAACGGTCACAAAGTCTTGGCGCATGTTTCCGGGAAAATCCGCATGAACTTTATCCGAATCCTTCCTGGCGACAAAGTCACCGTCGAGCTTACACCTTATGACCTCTCGCGCGGAAGAATTACCTATCGTTTCAAATAAAAACCGTAGACAACAATCAGCAAACGTGATACATTACCGAATCGTTTAGGAGGCGGGCATTATGAAAGTTAGACCGTCAGTTAAAAAGATGTGCGATAAATGCAAGATCATCAAGCGCAAAGGGCGCGTCATGGTGATTTGCGAAAATCCCAAGCACAAACAACGTCAAGGTTAAGGAGGTGAAAATTTTATGGCACGTATAGCCGGTGTAGATTTGCCACGTGACAAGAGAATCGAATACGCGTTGACTTACATTTACGGAATCGGGCTTCCCACGTCGCAGAAAATTTTGGCGATGACGGGCGTTAATCCCGATACGCGTACCAAAGATCTCACGGATGACGAGGTTGTAAAACTTCGTGATGCCATCGACCACAATTTCGTAGTGGAGGGCGACCTTCGCCGCGATGTTCAGATGGACATCAAGCGACTCATTGATATTGGCTGTTATCGCGGACGCCGTCACCGTCTCGGTCTTCCCGTTCGTGGACAAAACACCAAAAACAACGCTAGGACTCGCAAGGGTCCCAAAAAGCTCGTCCAGGGCGGCAAGAAGAAAGACTAATAAAGGAGGTCAAAACCGGTGGCAACAAAGAGAACAGTCCGCGCCAAGAAAAAAGTTCGCAAGAATATAGAATACGGCGTGGCGCATATCAGCTCCACGTTTAACAATACGATTGTCACGCTCACCGATAAAAGCGGCAACGCAATTTCATGGGCATCGGCTGGCGGGCTTGGTTTCCGCGGCTCGCGCAAATCTACTCCGTTCGCAGCGCAGATGGCTGCTGAGACTGCGGCTAAGGCGGCTATGGAACATGGCTTAAAGCAGGTCGAAGTTTACGTTAAAGGACCCGGCGCAGGTCGTGAGGCGGCAATCCGTTCGCTTCAGGCAACGGGGCTCGAAGTCAACATGATTAAAGACGTGACGCCAATCCCGCATAACGGCTGTCGTCCGCCTAAACGTCGCAGAGTTTAATTTGGAGGTGCAAATATGGCAATCGATAGAACACCCGCTTTAAAACGCTGCCGCGCACTCGGAATTGAACAGGCGGTTATCGGTCGTTCGCGCAAGGTCGGCGAGAAAAAACATCAAGGTCAACAGCGTGCGAACCGCAAAGTTAGCGAGTACGGCTTGCAGCTCAAAGAAAAACAGAAGGCAAAATTTATCTATGGCGTGCTTGAGCGTCAATTCCGCAACTACTACGATAAGGCAAAGAAGATGCCTGGCGTCACTGGCGAAAATCTTTTAATTCTCCTTGAACGCCGCCTTGATAATGTCGTCTTCCGCATGGGCTTTGCGAACACCCGCCGTCAGGCTCGGCAATTCGTTCGCCACGGTCACATTACCGTTAATGGCAAGCGCGTCGATATTCCGTCGGCACTGGTCAGCGTCGGTGATATCGTCGAAGTCTGTGAGAAGAGCCAAGGCAAAGAAATTTTTAAGGCGATTAAAGAAGTCAACAACGCTTTGAGCGCGCCGCCGTGGATTGATTCTAATCAAGCAAATCTTAAAGGTTCGGTTACGCGTTTCCCAATCCGCGAAGACATCAGCGACATTCCAGTCAATGAACAGTCCATTATTGAGTTGTACTCCAGATAATCCGATGATTCCGGCAGATTTTTTCTGTGAAAGGAGCGGATTTCCTGAATGACTGACAACGAAAAAAATGAACAAAAGCCGCCGAAGATTGAGATGGTCGAGATTAGCGACGATGGCAATTACGGCAAATTTGTCTGTGAGCCTCTCGGTCGTGGCTACGGCATAACGATTGGCAACAGTCTGCGTCGTATGCTTCTTTCCTCGTTGGAAGGGGCAGCGGTCACGTCGATTAGGATTGATGGCGTGCTCCATGAGTTCTCGACAATTCCTGGCGTGCGCGAAGACGTGACCAATATCGTGCTCAATATCAAACAACTCTGCTTGAGGATTGACGACGAACAACCGTATCAGCCTTTTGCAAAAGTCGCTACCACGCCGACAAGAACTTACTCCCTGCGGATTGATGTCGACGTGGAAGAGGAGATTAGGGACGGTCGCAACCAGCACAAGTACGATAACGGGCGCAGAGAGGTTACAGCCGATGATATTGAGTGTGATCCTAGCATTGAGATTTTGAATCCCGATTTGCATATTGCGTGGCTCAATGAAACTGGCAAGCTCAAAATCGATATGACGGCTCGCACTGGAAGCGGCTACGATCAGGCGGAAAAAAATAAAAATCCCGATGACATTATCGGCACGATTCCGATTGATTCGATTTTCTCGCCTGTCTTGCGTGTCAACTACGATGTGACGGATACCCGCGTTGGCAATGAAATGGACTTCGACAAGTTGACACTGGAGGTTTGGACGAACGGAACCCTGCGCCCGGAAGAAGCTGTTGCTAAGGCGGCGGCTATCCTTATCTCCCACATGAAACTTTTCCAGAGCATGGATACCGTCGCCGCCGAGGAAATGGAAGATACCAAAGAAACTTCTATGAAGGAACAAGCCTCCGATGACATTACGCTGACGCTGGATAAAAATCTGAGCAAGCCTATTGAAGATTTGGAGTTGTCTGTTCGCTCGACGAATTGTCTTAAACGTGCGGGCATTCACATTGTGGCGGACTTAGTCGACAAGACCGAAGATGAGATGAAAAAGTTCCGCAACCTCGGTAGTAAGTCTCTTGAAGAAATTAAAAACACGATGCAACAACTTGGCGTTTCGTTCAAACCGTCGCCGAATCAAAACGGCATGAACTCGGACGACTAAGCAGGAAGGAGGAAACTTAATGAGTTATAGGAAACTCGGAAGGAACACCGGCGCACGCAAGGCATTGATTAAAAGTTTGCTCAGCTCGTTCTTTAAACACGAACGCATTGAGACGACTGAGGCTCGTGCAAAGGAGCTTCGCAAATTCGCAGAAAAAGTCATTACGCTTGCCAAACGCGGAGACCTTAGCGCACGCCGTCAAGCTATAAATCTCGTCGCGGACGTGGAAGTTGTTCATAAGATTTTCGAGGAGATTCCCGAAAAGTACAGCGACCGTGCGGGCGGCTACACCAGAATTTATAAGCTTATGCCCCGTCGCGGAGACGCCGCGCCCATGGTTATAATCGAACTGGTTTGAAAAGCAATTAGGAATTGGGAATGAGGAATTAGGAATGAGGACGTTGTTGTTTTAATTCCTAAATCCTAATTCCTAATTTTTTTGGGGGTGGTGCAGTTGAACTTTGCTAGCGTGATAACAGGACAGCTGTCCAATCTCTTTCAGCGGCGCGGCGAGCTTGAACCGAAAGAATTGATTAAAGCTTTGGAACGAGAAGTCGCTAAGCAGAAGAACAAAGAAAACCTCGTCCCGAACTCTTACACGATTTATCTTTGCGAAGAAGATTGCCACCGTTTGAGCGCGGCTCGTTTGATTAAGGCTCTGCATGAGGCTGTTGAACGCAAAGTTATCCGCGAAGATTGTTTCATGGACGGCAAGCTTTCGATAAAGCTAAAGAAGATGACCGCTGGCGAAGAGGCTATTGTTATCGTCACGAGCTATGCCGAAGACGCCGAGCAGAAAGAGGACACGATTAATCTTGAAAATGATGTGCTAAGTCATACGCTGATTGCCAATGCGAATTCCAACGACGACGACAAAACGATTATCGCCAACAAAGCCAAAATCGTCGAGACCATGCGAACTGCCACGCCGCGGAAGGTTGAATACAATTTGGCTGTCCTCACGGACTTTAAGTCGGCGGAGCTTGTCTTCGGCGAAAAGCAGATTTATCTTGGGCGCAAGGAGTCAAATGATTTCGTGCTAGGCGATGAGAGTGCGTCGCGAATTCACGCTTACATTGCCTACGAAAGGCACCGGCATATCATCTACGACGCGGGCAGCTTGAATGGAACGTTCGTAAACAAAAAGCCGATAAGCCGTCACGAGCTTAGGGACGGCGACAAGATTTTAATCGGACGCACGACGCTAACTTACAAAGTCTTATAAAAAAATCCCCGACGCTTAATCGGGGATAATTTTTTGCCTGCGTGAAATTTATTTGACGACGATATTAATCAGCTTGTTCGGCACGGCGATAATCTTAAAGACCTTTTTGCCGGCTGTTAGTTCGTTGACACGCGGCAGGGTCGGGGCAAGCTTCTCAAGGTCAGCCCTGCTCAAGCCGACGGGAACTTTGACATGCTCGCGGACTTTGCCGTTAATCTGAATGACGATTTCAATTTCCTCCTCGACGATTGCCGCCGCGTCGAAGGTCGGGAAGGCTTGCTTGTGAACGTCGCCTTCAAAGAATTTGCTCCAAAGCTCTGCGGCTATATGCGGCACGAACGGCGCAAGCATTAACAGTAAGTCGCGGGCAAGTTCGCGGGCAAGGTTCGGATTAATCGGCTTGTCTTGGAAGGCGTGCATTGCGTTGACCAGTTCCATTAGCGAACTAATCGCCGTGTTGAATGCAAAGCGGTCGCGGACATCCTCCGTGACTTTTTTTATCGTCTTGTGCAACGTGCGCCGCAATGAAACTTCTTCAGCCGTCAAAGCCTGCGCGGAGTAATCGCCGGCTCCAGATTTAATCGCGTCGCCGAAGAGGTTCAGAATCCTCCAGACGCGGTTAAGGAAACGGAACGAACCTTGAACGCCTTCATCGCTCCAATCAAGGTCGCGTTCGACGGGCGCGGCGAACAGGATAAACAAGCGGGCAGTGTCCGCGCCGTATTTGCTGATAATCTCTTCGGGGCTGACGACGTTGCCTAAGGACTTCGACATTTTCGCGCCGTCTTTGATGACCATGCCTTGCGTCAAAAGGTTAGCAAAGGGTTCGTCGTAGTCAAGCAATCCAGCGTCGCGGAGGACTTTTGTAAAGAACCTTGAGTACAGCAGATGAAGTATCGCGTGTTCAATGCCGCCAATGTATTGGTCGACGGGGCTCCAGTAGTTTACCTTGTCGCGGTCGAAGGGCTTAGTCGCGTTGTGCGGGTCGGTGTAGCGCATGTAGTACCAGCTTGAACAAATGAACGTGTCCATCGTGTCGGTTTCGCGGTGAGCATGTCCGCCGCATTTCGGGCAGGTGCATTCGTTGAACTGTTTGCTAGTTGACAACGGACTCAACGCGCCCTGTTTAAACTCAACGTCGTCGGGCAGGAGGACGGGCAAATCTTCTTCGGGCACGAGGACTTCGCCGCATTTGTCGCAGTAGATGACGGGAATCGGCGCGCCCCAATAGCGTTGACGACTAATCAGCCAATCCCGCAGACGATAATTAACCTTGCGCACGCCGAAGCCTTGAGCCTCCGCCTCGTCCATGATTGCCTTAAAGCCCGTTTCAAAGTCCATGCCCGTGAACTTGCCGGAATTAACCATAACGCCTTCGTGTTCAACGTAAGCCGCGTCCATCTCCTCAAGATTGAGTTCTTTGTCTTTAGGTTGAAGCGTCAGGATAATGTCCAGCCCGTACTTTTTAGCGAACATCCAATCGCGTTGGTCGCCCGAAGGCACGCCCATAACCGCGCCAGTTCCGTACTCAAAAACAACGTAATTAGTTACCCAGATTTGAACTTCGCGACCGTTGAAGGGATTGACGCACGTCACGCCCGTGAAGATGCCTTCCTTTTCCGACTCGCTACTTGTGCGTTCAATGTCGCTTTGACTGCGGGCGCGTTCGCAGAACTTTTTAATCTCGTCAGCCTTCGGAGAGACCGCACAAATTTTTTCAACCAGCGGGTGTTCAGGAGCCAACGCAAGGAAGGTTATCCCGAACGACGTATCGGGGCGCGTGGTGTAGACGGAAATCTTTTCGCCGAGGGCGGGCACGTCCAAAGAAAGTTCCAAGCCTTCGGAACGTCCAATCCAATTTTCCTGCATGACTTTAACGCGATTAGGCCAGCCCGTCAGCTTATCGAGGTCGGCAAGGAGTTCGTCGGCGTAGTCGGTTATCTTGAAGAACCACTGCGCCAGATTTTTCTTGTGAACCTCCGAATCACAACGCCAGCATTTTCCGTCGATGACTTGTTCATTGGCAAGAACCGTGCCGCACGTGTCGCACCAGTTGACAGACGCCTCCTTCTTGTAAGCCAGCCCGCGTTTATAAAACAGCTCGAACAGCCACTGCGTCCAACGATAATAATCGGCGCGGCAAGTCTCGACCTCCCTATCCCAATCGTAAGCCAAACCCATTGCCTTTTGCTGAGCGGTCATGTTGCGGATATTGGCGAACGTCCAATCGCCGGGCTTGACGCCGTGAGCAATCGCAGCATTCTCCGCCGGCATTCCGAAGGCATCAAAGCCCATAGGGTGCAAGACGTTGTAGCCAGCCATCATGCGGTAACGGGCAACCACATCGCCGATTGAGTAGTTGCGGACGTGCCCCATATGCAGATTGCCCGAAGGATACGGGAACATCTCCAGCGCATAATACTTTGGGCGCGTGCTGTCTTCGGTCGTGCGGTAGTAGTCGGGCGCGTTCCAAACCTCTTGCCATTTACGTTCGATTTCTTGTGGATTGTACTTTTCCATTTAATCAGCCTCCTGTTAAACGCGGCATATTATATCAGCCCGCGTGGGAAATTAAAAGTTTTCTCTAAAGTCCGCCGCGAACGCCAGCACAAAAATTTTCTCCGCGCCCAATGACTTCAAAACGTTAGCGCACTCTTTGCAGGTCGTGCCCGTCGTGAAGATGTCATCGACGATTAGAATTGTCTTGCCGTGTAAGTCGACTTGCTCCGCCGCCGCGAAGGCTCCGCCTAAAATCTTCTCGCGCTCCGCCTTGCCGAGGTTGTAAAGCCTAGGCGTCGCTCGTGTCCGTATCAAAAAATTTCTCAGCGGCAAATTCTTCTTAGCCAACCACTCGCCGAAGATTTCTTCCGTTTGATTGAAGCCGCGCTCTTTGAAGCGTCCCTGATGAAGCGGCACGGCTACGGCGAAGTCAACGCCCTTTAACAGTTGCAAAATTTCTTCGCGCCCGCTAACGTCGTCTAGGATTCTTCTAAGCGGCGGCAGGACGCCTAAATTGTTATCGAACTTGAGCTTGCGTAAAAGGTCGCGTGAGCCGCCCCGATACCTCGTCAAACGCAAAACTTTATCCAATGGCGGCGGCGGTTGCTTATAGAAGTCCACGCGCAAAATCTTTTCCTCGCACGCTGGGCACAGCTGATAGCGTTCGTCGACAATCTCGCGGCAAACTGGACACCTCGGCGGGAACAGAAAATAAATCACTGCCTCCCAAAGCTCGCGTAAAGGATTCATCAGCTCGCCCCCTTGCATACAGAATAATTTAGCGGACGTTTGCATTGCCGCTTGCCGTGTGATAAACTTTCGCCGTTAGTATAACAAAATAATTTGAGATTTAGTAGGTGAAAACTTTGAAAGGGAAACTGATACTGCAGGACGGCACGACCTTTCGCGGGCAACTGTTCGGCGGCTCCAATGCCACGACAGAAGGCGAAGTCGTCTTTAACACGGGCATGACCGGCTATCAAGAAATTCTGACTGACCCTTCCTACTGCCGCCAAATCGTCACGCTGACTTATCCTTTAATCGGCAACTACGGCACGGCTAAGCAATTCAATCAGAGCCGCAAAAGTTTTGTCGGCGGGCTTATCGTCGGTGAGCTGTGCGAAAAGCCGTCAAGCTCCTCAATGCAAAAGACGTTAGCTGAATTCCTCACGGCGGAAAAGATTCCTTGCCTCTATGACGTGGACACTCGCGCCTTAACTAGGAAGATTCGCTCGGCGGGCACCATGAAGGGCGTTATTGTCAGTGAGTACACTTCGCAGGGCACGATTGATGAGATGATGTCCTTGCCGATTAGGAAAAACGTTGTGGAGCAGGTGACGACGCCCGTTAGCTACACTCTTGACGGCAGGGCGGGTGCGCCTTATGTCGTGACGATGGACTTTGGCATTAAGCGCAATATCCTAGACGCCATGCGCAAGTTGGGTTGTAAGGTTACAGTCGTCCCCGCCAAAAGCCCCGCCGAGGCAGTCCTTGCACTCAATCCCGACGGAATTTTTCTATCGAACGGACCCGGCGACCCTAAAGACGTTCCTGACATTATCCGCGAAGTCAAAAAACTCATCGGGCAGCGTCCAATCTTCGGTATATGCTTAGGTCATCAGATATTGGCTTTGGCAATGGGCGCGAACACTTACAAGCTAAAGTTCGGGCACCGCGGCTCCAATCAGCCCGTCAAGGATTTGACGACAGGCAAGGTTGCAATCACGTCGCAAAATCACGGCTACGCAATCGACGCGAAGTCACTAGAGGGCTTGCCCGTCCAGATTACGCACGTTTCATTGAACGACGGCACGATTGAGGGTTTCCGCCATACGTCCTTGCCGATTAGTTCCGTGCAGTATCACCCCGAAGCCGCGCCGGGGCCAAATGATAGCGTTCACCTGTTCGACGAGTTTATATTCAACATGAAGAAGTTCAAGGGGGCATGACACTTGCCGAAAAAAAATAATCTAAACAAAATCATCGTCATCGGTTCGGGACCAATAGTCATCGGGCAGGCGGCGGAGTTCGATTACGCTGGTTCGCAAGCTTGCCGTTCGCTGAAGGAGGAGGGCTTAGAAGTCGTCCTCGTCAACTCGAATCCCGCAACGATAATGACGGACGCGAACATTGCTGACCGCGTTTATATCGAACCGCTGACTGTCGACTTCCTCACCGCGATAATCGAGAAGGAACGCCCTGACGGGTTACTTGCGACGCTCGGCGGGCAGGCGGGCTTAAACTTAGCCGTTCAGCTGGCGGAGAGTGGTGCCCTTGACAAATACAACGTCGAACTTTTGGGCACGTCGATTGACGCGATTAAGAAGGCTGAAGACCGCGAACTATTCAAGGAGACAATGGAACGCATTGGCGAGCCGATACCCGAATCAACGATTGTCGAGGACATTCACGGGGCGATTGACTTCGCTAATCAAATCGGCTACCCGCTGATAGTTCGTCCGGCTTATACTTTAGGCGGCACGGGCGGCGGCATCGTCAATAACGAGGAAGAGCTTATCGAAACGACTCTGCGCGGGCTAAAGTACTCAATGATTGGTCAAGTGCTTATTGAACGTTCAATCGCCGGCTGGAAGGAAATCGAGTACGAAGTCATGCGCGACAGCAACGACAACTGCATAACGATTTGTAGCATGGAGAACTTTGACCCCGTCGGCGTGCATACGGGCGATTCAATCGTCGTGGCACCGACGCAGACGCTAACAGACCAGGAATATCAAATCTTGCGTTCGGCGAGCTTGAAGATTATCCGTGCGCTTGAGATTGAAGGCGGTTGCAATATACAGTTCGCCCTAGACCCGAAGAGCCAAAGCTATTACGTCATCGAAGTCAATCCGCGTGTCAGTCGTTCTTCGGCATTGGCGAGCAAGGCGACGGGCTATCCGATTGCCAAAGTCAGCGTGAAGATTGCGATTGGTTACACGCTTGACGAGATTGTAAACGCCGTAACGAAGACGACCAAGGCTTGCTTTGAACCGAGCGTTGATTATATTGTCGTGAAGTTCCCGCGTTGGCCGTTCGATAAATTTGTTTACGCGGACACGACCCTTGGCACGCAAATGAAGGCAACCGGCGAAGTCATGAGCTTAGACCGGACATTTGAGGGCGCGATACTAAAGGCGGTTCGCAGTCTGGAAATCGGCGTTAATCGTCTGCATATGGACAAGATGGACGATTGGGACGACGAGCGTATTAGGAAACGCCTGAGCCGCGTCGATGACGAAAGACTTTTCATTATCGCCGAGGCATTGCGCAGAGGAATCGCCACGCCCGAAGAGATAGCCGACATAACTAAGATTGACCGCTGGTTCATTGACAAGATTAAAAATATCACGGATATGGAAGTTCGCTTGCAGAAGGGCGACCTCAACGCTAAGACCTTGCGCGAGGCAAAACTTTTGGGGCTTGCTGATAAGTCAATCGCTGAACTGACTGGCGCGAAGCTTAACGACGTTCGGGACATGCGCAAGCAATTTAAGATTTTCCCCGTGTATAAAATGGTCGACACGTGCGCGGCGGAGTTCGAGGCGGCGACGCCTTACTACTACTCGACATATCGCGGCGAGGTTGATGAGGTCGAAGTCAGCAACAATCGCAAAATAGTCGTCTTGGGTTCAGGACCGATTCGCATAGGGCAGGGCGTCGAGTTCGATTATTGTTCGGTGCATAGCGTCTGGGCACTGCGCGAGGCGGGCGTTGAGGCGATTATCATCATCAACAATCCATAGACGGTCTCAACGGATTTTGACATATACGATAAGCTTTACTTCGAGCCGCTGACAACGGAAGACGTGCTGAACATTATCGACAAGGAAAAGCCTGACGGAGTTATTGTTCAGTTCGGTGGGCAGACGGCGATTAACCTTGCGGCGAGCTTAGCGGCGGCGGGCGTTAAAATCTTCGGGACGAGCGTAGACAACATAGACCGCGCAGAAGACCGCGAA
>JAFQZB010000082.1 GCA_017406175.1 Selenomonadaceae bacterium
ATTTGACCAAGAAGTTCTTAATTTCTGTTTTGGAAATCGAACTCTTAAATTGCCTGTAAAGTTTAATCGCCTCGTCAAGCAAATGCGTATAGATGAACTTTTTTCTGTTAAAAAAGAAATTTATCATTATGCGGGCGGTAAAGTAGGATTGGGGATTGATATTAGTGACCCATTCAATCAACTGTGGTGGAGTTATTTCATCAAGACACCATGGTTTAGCGTCGACACAATAGGTAAAATACTAAAAAGTACTCAAGATTCAATGCTACAGTTTTCTGCTGTACCGTCAGGTAGGTCGCGTGCCTTTATTGTTGATGAGGAACATGCTTATCAAATCGAGAAAAATTTTTCTGTTTCATATAAGGAAGAAGTTATTATTATCGATCCAACAAGCAAAAAATATTTACAAAAAGTGATTGATTTAGTGAACGAAACGCGAGATGAAAAGTTCTTTTTTGTCGGAATTCCGAGTATCACTTCAAAGTTGGTAAAAATTGGGCTTGTTGAAGGAATAGATTTCTTTAACGTTTCTACATCATATTCCCCAGCGTGGTTAAATCTCGTAAGTAATCGAAATCTAATTTTGTCAATATGATTTTAAAGGAAGTGGTTTATTTGAGAATTTATCTTTCGCCTCAAAAAAATTATGCTATATCGGTGATCATTCCGCTGTATAATGCGGAAAAATATATTGCTGAATGTTTGGATAGTCTCTTGATTCAAACCTTTCAAGACTTTGAAGTTATTGTCGTCGATGATTGCTCAACTGATGACAGTGCCAGTATTGTTAAGGGCTATATATCGAAATTCAATGGGCGAATTAAACTCACTAAGACGGAAAAGAATTTGAAGCATCCGGGGGCGTCCCGTAATATCGGCTTAAGCCTTGCGAGCGGCGAATATATTCAGTTTTTGGACGCTGACGATTTTCTTTTGGGTTCAGCCCTAGAAACTTCATACAACGCGGCAATTAAATACGATGCGGATATTGTCAACACTAGTTCTTATTATCGCCTGAATTCTCCAAATGATGTTTTCGTCTACAAAGATGGTTTTAGCCAAAATTTGGAAGACAAAACGGAATTGACTGTAGATAATCCGAATGAAAACTTTCGTCGGCTCTTTTATGGAAAAGGGGAAGGAAATTTTAATTCTTGTTGGTCAAAATTATTCCGACGCGATTTTTTAATTAAAAATAAAATTATCTTTCCAAATTTATCCATTGCGGAAGATGTTATCTTTGTTATGAAAGCTTACTCTCATGCAAAGAAATTTTTGCGTATCACGACTCCGCTCTATTTTTATAGAAGTTACAATAGCTCCATTACACGAACGAACACGAAGTCGCCAAAGCAGATTTCCTTTTGGTTTTCTGATTTTACTAATTTCGTTAAGGTTTTACATGAGATTGAAGATAATAACGAGGTTTTATTAAAGAATCCTGCTTATTGTTTGCCGGCACTAAAAAAATTTTTCTCGTGGTGTCTCCTTAAAACGGCTGAAACTCGTAAAGAACTCGACAGCGAAGAAATTTATAAAGTTTTATATAGTGAGTTCGCTAAAGATTCTTCTGATTTTACAGCGATGATATTGTCGTTCCTCTTTGGCTTTATTAATGATGAGAAAAACGCCCAAAATTATCACACAGAGATAATTAATAAGTTCCAAAGATATATTACTGCCAAAATATTCGTTCGTATCAATAAAAAAATGGATGCAGAAACCCTTCAAGTCCTCTCAGTCTCTGATAAGGAAGCTACGTTGACTAAACCGGAATGGTGGCAAAGAGAAGGTACTTGTCATGTAATTGATTCCTGCACGGGAAATTTAGACATTACTGCTAAAGCTATGATAGAAGGACAAGTGGAAATAATTCTCTCAGGACCATGGGTTCCAAATCCAGAAGATAAATCTAAACGCCTCCCTTATTGGATTGACTATACCGTTTTGACTGTGAATGATAAAAAAATATTCGATAGTTTTATTCCTGTTTGGCACGATAAGCCTTATGTCTACAGTATGAATGTAAACGCCGACGAAGAAATTAAAATAAAAGTAGAGTGGCTGCCGCATAATAGCGACCTTTTTGAACAAAAAGCTGCAACCACTCCACAAAATGATAATATCCCCAAACCAGCGACATCCCAACATAAGGTCACTGTTTCTGAATCAAAGATATTGAAGCCGTTAAGCAAATTCGATACTGCTAGGATAGACGTTAAATTTGTTTCCAAAACATCTACGGGCGATTTTAAAATCTTCTCCGTATCCGACGAAAAAGCCAAAGTATTAAAACCTGGATGGTATCAAAAGTCTGGCATCGGCTATGTAATTCAATCTTTGAACGGTGAACTGACATTTCGTGCCAAAGCTACTGCTAAAGGACTAATTGAATTTAATCTTAGAGGCATTGAAGTCCGCAATTCCGAAGATTGGACTAATCGTATTGCCAAAAGAATTCCTTATTGGGTTGACTACACTAAGTTAATCGTAAACGGAAAGACGATACTCGATAAGCTTACGCCTGCTTGGTGTGATGAGCCTTATCGTTACAACTTAAATGTGAACGCCAATGAGGAAGTTACTGTAAAGATTGAATGGAGACCGCACAGGGATGGTATTTAGATATTGCGTCCTTGTGTAGGAACTTTAATAATTAATCACAGGAGGTAATTTAATGGAGAGTTTGATTTCTGTCGAAGAAACCTGCACTGATTTTTTTGTTACGGGCGATGCGTACATGCGCGACGCTTTGGATTTGAAATTTATTCCTCGTGCTAATTCATCCAAAGAAGCCAAGGTAGAGAAAGTAGTCCTTGGCGTAAGCCTTTAGTTCGGCCTCGGTGTCATTCTCGAAGGCTGCACGCACCAGCTG
>JAFQZB010000083.1 GCA_017406175.1 Selenomonadaceae bacterium
ACTTACGCATATTGGAGAACAAGGGCGCGATGACGTCCCATTGCTCGTCCGTTAAATCTGTTTCGTATTTTTTTCTCATAATATACTTATCATATCACTTTTTGGATGTGAACACACGTTCTAAGATATAGAATACATTTAGCTCAGTTAGTAGTGAATGTGTTAAATACATTCGCGATTAACAATATGGGTGGCAATGAAGCTTACGGGTTTCCAAGTGAATGGCAATTTCACGGGGAAAAGCTCTACGATGTTTACGAGACAGCGTGGAGCCTTTATTGCGTTTAGAACAAAATTCTAGCAGAAAAAGTTTGATTTAATGAGTGTTAAAGTGTATAATATTTATTGTAATACAACGTTGGCGTTATTCTAGTGCTATTTCAAGGAAAAGTCAATAGCTAAAAATTTTATGGGAGGAATGTATAATGACGGAAGAACAGATGGAGGAATTAAAAAACATTGCTCAGCAACGCCGAGAAGAAGCAAAGAAAACTATCATTTCATTACGTCTTAACAACAAGACACTTGAAAAAGCAAAGAATTTGGGAAAAGGCTATACTGGTGTTTTAAGTCGTTTGTTAGATTTGGCGATAGAAGACCCCGAAATGTTAAAAAAGTGCGTTTGATAGCAAGGCTATTTTTGTCGAAAAAAAGACACCGTTGCTCACGATGTCGGTTGTTTGATTATTATGCAGGAATTGATGGGTAAAATTTTTCTTGAAACCGATTAATGTAATTCTGTACCGTAGTATGCAAACTGCCAGAATGTCTTTCCAACTCTCCGGCTGAAATATTTTGATTATGAATTTTCAGCTGAATAATTTTGCAACCGACACTATCCGAATCCAAATACGAATATTGCTTGAGCGCAAATAATTGATAAAATCGAGTAACTTAGCGCGTTCTTCTTCGCTGAGAAGGATAACAAAAACCGCACGAAGTGTAGTACAAAAACGAAAAAAAGCAAGGGCAACCAGTCCTTGCTTAATTTTCTATATTATCAGAAAGAGTTATCAAGAAGCGGCAACACGACGGTTTCGCTCCTCAACCATGTTGAAAACGTCTTCCTTAGAAGGAACAGCGGGAGAAGATTTGAGAATCGCCTCGCTAATCATGTCTTTGGAAAATCCTTCGTCGAAAAGGAACGAAATCGCTTTCTTGTCGAGTGTTGTTGACCAATCGTCGGCACTGGAATTCAAATTTTTTCGAGCAAAGTCGAAGAAATATTTTTCGCAGAGCGAATCCGGCTGTGAATCGAAAATGGCTTGCATTCTGCGCTGTTTTTCCGAAAATAAATTTTCCTTGTCTCTCTCGGCAGAATTAGCATCTTCGTTGAGCAAATGAGTAAGCTCGGCAGACTGCAGTGAAAGTTGGTCAAATTCTTCTTGAAGAGGAAATGGAGTTTGAAGTTCGACTTTCGCAGTAGCAATTTTATCGCGGAGGTTTTCGATTTCATTTTGCTTATCTTGAGCGTATTTTGTGCGCCAATTAGCCATTTCGATTATATGATTGATGTTGTCGCCAGGCACGGCAGAAGAATTTTTGCGAGATGAAACTTGTCCGTCAAGAACCAATTCTTCATGCAGGAAAGGTGGCTCGAACGCTGTGGAAATATGTAAGCCTTTGTATTCGCCCGACAAACCATGCAATGGCGAGCGAGAATTAGAATTCTTTTTGAGAAACTCGGCAATGAAAATAAACGCTTCCTTTTTGTCCGTGAACGTCTTGCCGTTTAAGATAATAGAGAATTTTTCCTGTCCGTTTTCGTCGACGAAGGTATTTTTCTTAACGGTCTCAATGTCAGCTTGAATTTTAACAAGTAAATTTTCGGCGTCTTGCGGTAACTGTTTTGCCAAAGTTTGACGCCTAACTGTCAAAAAAGCCAAGTCCTTCGTTGCGTAATCTATCGGGTTGCAGATAGCGTTGCATTGTGTACATTTCTCACATACTGTTACTCACGGGAGTTCCCGATGCAAAAACAATACCGCACCTGCCGCCGTTTATTTCGTTCAAGTAACGGCATTTCTCGTACATATCGGTTGTTTTCTTCGCGTCGGTAGTTGAAATGCCTGGTATGTTTTGCATTTTGGTGTATGTAAAAAGATTTTTGTAATAGTGAGCTTCGTCGACGTAAAGCCGGTCAACGCCGAGTTGCTCAAATGTGATTGTGTCGTCCGTCTTGTCGTTCTGCAGAGCTTCAAGCCGTTCCAGCAAATTTTTTTTCCAGTTCAGCTTGTTTGATAGAAAATTTCTCGCAATGTTTGCGTTGCATTTCGTCGATTGCGTCAACCAATTCATCAACTTGCAGTCGGGATTAACTCTGTCACTCTCGACCGCCTTTTGCCTTTGATAGTCCGCTTTATATTGCTCCCATTCCGCTTTGATTGATGAATCGCTGGAGCGTTGATAATAGTTATCTACTTGCTCCCTAAATGCAGTCATATCGCCTTCAAAATTCGCAAGTTGCTTTTTGAGAAAATCATACAACATTAAATCGTGTTCAACATCTGTGCGAGTAAAACTTTCGTCGATTGTTCTCAGATAACTAAGAATCAGCAAGTCTGCTTGTTTCGAGTAACCGACTTCTCTGCCGAGTCGTATCGCTTCAAGGGCAATCAAGGGCTTGTCAGCTAAAAATTCCGCTATTCTGTCGCGAGAATTTGCTATGCCGTGCCGAAGTGCCACTTGTACCATCAATTCCCGATTATCTTTCTGTGACAAAATGTAGTCGTCGTAATAAGTTCCCTCTTTCGCGTCGTAAAACGTGGCAAAGGAGAAAACCGAATCACGATTTGAATTGCTCTCCAGTATTTTTTCCTCAATCTCATTTTTCGGCTCATATGGCTTAACGTCACCAAGTCGCAAAATTGCTGACGCAAGCTTTTCGTTCATCTTCGATTCGGTCTGTTTGATTTGCGTTTCAGTGAACTCAATTTTGGCGCGAACGTCGCCGGAAAGATATTCTTCTGCCAGCTGATATTCTCGCTTTTGGAAGTCGAAATAAATCCTATCAAATTCCAACGCCTTTACTAATTCTTCTTCCGTTCGACCAGTCAAATCTTTCATGTAATCGAGTTCGACGCGCCCGACTTCCTGCATTGAAATTGCCAGAGCGTCGGCGGGACTGTCTGCGTGCGACGATTTTCTACGCGGTTCTATCATGCGCTTGCTGAAAATTAGCGATTTGCCTTTGTAACCGTCCTTGCCGTAATTTTTTAGCGTATGCAAGAATAAGGATAGCCGTTTTAAGCCGCCTGAGAGCCCCTACAAGCCACGCTTAGACGCTTGCACAAGATTTTATCGTGAAAGCAATTTTAAATGCCTTAGAAACGATTTTAGACCGGAATCGCGCATATCCATCGTCAAAAGCATTTGCGCACGGTCTTTGCCGTTAACTTTGACGTTTGTAATTTTCACGTCGTCATAAAACTTGACTTCGCCATTTTTATTGCAGAAAAAAATATTAGCGGTTATAATTGCCTCGTCAGAGTACAACTACAACCGCTTTGAAAAAATCCTTTCGTATTCTAGCAAGGCGGCGCGTTTTAGTCAATTAGGAGGTATGCTTATGGTTATGAAACAAAAAAATCTGCCCGCAATCGTGCCGGAACTCTTCGAGCATGAACAATTCGGGCAGTTCCGCTATATCAAGCGCGATGAGGAAATTTGGTTCGTTGGAAAAGATGTTGCGGTCGCTCTCGGATATAAAGAATCCGAAAAAGCTGTTCGCGAGCACGTGCCCGACAAATTCAAAGGGGTGTCTGTTTTGGACACCCCTGGCGGCAATCAAAAAGTTGTCATCATCAGCGAAGCTGGTTTGTACAGATTGGCATTTTCCAGCAAACTTCCTTCAGCAGTTAAATTTACAGATTGGGTATGCGAAGAAGTGTTGCCGTCAATCAGAAAATACGGTTTCTACGGCTTGCTGAACGGAGAACAGGCATTGCAATTACCAGACAAACAGTATTTGAAATATCTTGGAGGATTAGATTACTTTCAATATAAGGCTCACCTCGAACAATTAACACGTGAGAAACGTTGGGAACATTATCGCCGTTTGGAAGAAAGAATAGACAGTAATAACATGACTCAAGAGGAGATACTAAGTTTAGGCAACGACCCTTACATAATAGTCAACAGGATAGGGAACGGATCATGGAAAGCCAGTTATTGATTATAATTTTTCATTTCGTCGAGCATGTTGCTGAAAAAGCCGCCTACGCCCATCGACGGCTCAAGAATTGTCCCGCCATTAAAACCGAGATTTTCTAAACCGCTATAAATTCCTTGAACAATATCGCCGGAAGTATAATGCGCGTTCAAAATAGAGCCTCTCGCGACGTTATACTTTTTATCAGTGAGCATACTTTACAAGAGCCACGCCTCGCGATTCCAGTTCGGGTCGTTCTTATCAAAAGCTTTAGGAATCCCGCCAAAGCCAGCAATTTCTTCGACTTCTTGTCAATGGAATTACGATTCGCCAGTTCTTCCGCGATAACATGAATTTGCTTTTCGGTGTCCACCTCATCCGATACCATCGCGTTAATAAATTTTTTGTGAGCCGTGTCGTCGTATTGCCATAAACGCACGTCCATCGGATTTCTCGCCGTAGTTTCCGTTTCTGAAACATCATAGTAAACGGTTTTTTTGCCGTCTTTAATCAGGGTAACGCCTTTAGCGTGCGGGCTTATCTTGCGCCGAAAATGTTTCTCCCAGAATTCTGCAGAGGCTACTGCCGTAAACATCGCTGAGGCTTCTATTGCAAAGCTCGTTAAATCTGCGACCGCGTACTTGTGAAACCTCGCCATCGTTGACAGGAACGACAAATATTTCCCGATATTGCCCTGCAAGCCATCGAGATATTTTCAATTCCTTTCCTCAATCATTGCTACTGTCTCTTCTGACATAACAGCGGCTTTGTCGTTTTCTTCGCTATTCTTCCCGAAACGTATTTGACCAAATAATTTTCCCGTACAGGCGGTAAGATTGATTCTGTCTCTTCAGATTCGGACTTTATGGAGTTCTTGTAAATTGCTTTCCAGCCGAGTTTAGTAACTAGCTTACCTTTACCAATAAATTTTTCACCGGCAAAAGAAATAACCACTGTCGTAGCTTTATATTCATGTTCAGGATAAAAGTGCGCCAAATACGCTTGCGACACCATTACATACAAATTTTGCTCGACTGCATTCAGCGTTTCAAAATCAGCCTTGATTCGCGTCGGGATTATCGCGTGATGCGCTGATATTTTCTTGTCGTTCCATGCCTTGCTATGAATTGACGTGTCGGCATTCTTTATCAGCTCGCTGAAGTTAGTTAAGTCTTTCAAGTGTCCGAGTATCTCCTTTGAATCCGCAAACTGATTCTCCGGCAAGTATTTACAATCAGAACGCGGATACGTCGTCAATTTCTTTTCGTACAACATCTGCATCGTGTCGAGTACCGTCTGCGGCGAATAGCCGTATCGTTTTCCTGCTTCTATTTGCAACGTCGAGAGCGAATAAGACAGTCGCTGATTCTCTGTCTTTTTTTCTTCCACTCGAATAATTTTACCTTGCGTTCCGACCAGAGAATTCAATCTTGCAAGAAAATCTTCCGCAACTTTTTTGTCCAGAAGTCTGCCTTCGCTGTCTAAGCTCGCAACCTTGTCTGACATCTGCCACGTCGCTGGTATTTCGCCGAAGTTGTTCGCGAAAATCGCTTTGACAGCATAATGAGTAACGGCTTTGAATTTTGAAATCTCTTCTTCTCGACGAACTTCATGCCTTCAAAGTCGTGGTTGTCTCTTAAATTGTTGAGCGACTGTTTGACCGATTTTTCGTCCAATGCATTAAGTAACATTCTTTGTACTTTTGTTCAAAGAGAACATTTTCATTACAAATTCTAACATAACCGGAATTTACTTTCGCGAAGTTCAGTAACCAATCGATTCCAACACATCTTGGAGGCTTTTTGGTTATAGTTTCTTGTTTCAAAGCCCATTTCAATAGTTTTGAGCTTCTCTCATATCTGCGAAAGGATAAATCGTCTTCTATTCTCAGGTAACGTCGGATATTTTCTATAATTCCTACTCCCGCATCATAACAGTAAAAACACATACGCGAATTGCCACTATCATTATTGTTCTCATTATAACAACTTCCTATTATATATTCGCTCTCCGAATGTTCCATTGCATTGTTATAAACTTCGCCTATTAATGAAACTAAAATATCTTTTAATTTTTCCGTCATCTGGACTGGTATTCGCTTAGAAATATTTTCGGATACTATTTGTATCACGTCATTTTTATTTTGTAATTGAAAAAAACTTGCTGGATTATGCTCATACCAGACTACGAAGAGAAATTACAACGAAATATAATATTTTTGTTGTTCTGAACTCCAAAAGCATTTAAACAAGCCAATAAGAAGATTCCCGCCCGATTGCGCAATAAATCGGTATTGGGCAAAGAAATTTTGATTTCGGTTTCTTCTGCAAGGCAGATTTTATTCTGAATATTGGCTACCGAGTCGAATACGTCAAAATCGTTTTCAAAATTGTTTGGAACTGGTATCTCCACTATCAAAGCTCCTTAAAGAGTGTGATTATAGCACTAAATATATCAAATATCTTCATCATTGATAAGAACGTCAGGCAAGCCCTCTACGATGTCCAAAGTCTTCAGACTCAACGTTTATCGAACTCAAGATTAAATCTAAAATATAGCGTGGATTATTGTGTTTGGAAAAAGGAATTGTTCTATACTTTGTCGGGAATTTCATTAAACGTCATTTGATTTACCTTTTTTAGTTTCCTTTGATTCGCGTAGCCACTTATATACGGTAGGACGAGAAACTTTGTAATGTTTGGCAATGGCGGTTACGGTGTAGCTTCTGTCATAATAGCCTTGCCGATAGAAATCGAAATCCTTAGGACATTTTTTGGCATTGCGTCCTTTGTACTTACCAGCGGCTTTGGCGAGTTTAATACCTTCACGCTGGCGTTGCAAAAGCAATTCGCGTTCAAATTCAGCAATCGCGCCGAAGATAGTGAGCATGAATCGACCTTGAGGAGTGGAAGAGTCCAACTGTTCTTTGAGACTGCGGACTTTGACATCTTTTTTTGTCAGAGTTTCGACAATGTTAAGCAAGTCGATAGTGGAACGAGCGAGGCGCGAAAATTCAGAGACAATAAGTTCGTCGCCTTCGCGCAGAAAATTCATCATCTCATCGAATTTGGGACGCATGGCAGATTTGGCAGAGACTTTATCGACAAAAAATTTTTCGACGCAAGCTTTTTCTTTAAGTTCAATAATTTGGCGTTCTTCACTCTGCTCTACGGTCGAAACGCGAACATAACCAACGCGCATAAAAAATCACCTCCGCCAAATTTTAATTCTTGACGGAAGATTTA
>JAFQZB010000084.1 GCA_017406175.1 Selenomonadaceae bacterium
ACTGCCGCACCATTGCGCAGAGCCATTACTGCTTGCGGTATTGAAACTCAACAGGTTTTGTGTTCCTGCCAACTGCCGCACCATTGCGCAGAGCCATTACTTCTTGCGGTATTGAAACCTCTCCAGCTACAAATTCCTCACCTTTGTAATTCTTACGAAGGGTATTGCGCAGAGCCATTACTGCTTGCGGTATTGAAACATATTTGTAATACTCTTTATAACCAGTGCGGAAAAATCCCCGGATTGCGCAGAGCCATTACTGCTTGCGGTTTGTGGCAAATAAAAAAATCCCGCCGAACGCTCGACGGGGTTTTTTGATTGCTTATTAAGACAGGCGGCTTATTCGATGATGTAAGCCTTGAGGATTTCGCCGTAGTAGGCAACGTGCGGTTCAGAGTGCGCGGTATTGGGGACGTAAAACTTTTCAAAGCGGCTGTTGATGTCTTTAATCGGTTGTAACTGGCTGAATACCACGCGGCATTCCAAAGTAAGCGGGAACTCTTTAATCGCGGGCGGACGAACAATATCAGCCTCGACGAGATGAACGCCAGCTTTAGCAAGCTTATCCATGTCGCGCCCCGACTTAGTGCCGCAAAGCCCGACGACCTTAGCCGCCTCCTTAGTCAGCTTTCCTAAGGGTGCGCAAACCGTAAATTCTCCAGTGCGTTCGATAAGGTCATGCGTGAAACGGTTCGTGCGCACATATGCCGCGAAAATCGGGACGCCCCATTCAATACCAATCGTGCCCCAACCAATCGTCATGGCGTTTACGCAGTCTTCAGCTTCACTCGTTAGCAAAATTCCCGCAGGCAATGCCTTGATGATGTCGCCGGCGTAGTCGAACGGATTGATTTCCTTCTTCAAGATGATTCCTCCTAAAAATTTTTCGTCATTATAAAAGTTGCCGTTCGCAAGTGCAAGCTTTGAAAGTCTGATTTGAAATGCTAGACGAATTATGCTAAGCTTTTATGCGAGGTGAATGGATATGCGAATGACGATTGTTGAGATGTTAAAGAGTGCGGGCGGGGATTTCATATCGGGCGAGAGCATCGCGGGCAAGCTTGGAGTTTCTCGTACAGCCGTCTGGAAGCATATTCAAAAGCTAAGGCAGAACGGCTATCAGATTCTAAGTAGCGAGCGATGCGGATATAAGCTCAAGGACGCGCCCGACCTGCTTTTGCCCAGCGAGATTCAAATCGGACTTAGCACAGAGATTATCGGCAAGAAGATGGAATATCACCCGTCGGTTGAATCGACTAATCGAGTTGCGAAAGCTCTGGCGTATCACGAAGCGCAGGAAGGGACGATTGTCGTAGCCGAGGAGCAGACTGGCGGCAAGGGACGCTTAGACAGGAAATTTTTTTCGCCGCGGGGCAAGGGCATATGGTTTTCGATTATCCTGCGCCCGAAGTTTTCTCCGCACGACGCGCCGAAGTTCACGTTAATGGCGGCGGTTGCGGTTGCCGAGGCTATGGAGCGTTTCAACCTCAAAGCCGAGATTAAATGGCCAAACGACATCATGCACGACGGACGCAAGCTCGTTGGAATCTTGACGGAGATGACTGGAGAACTTGCAAAGATTTCTTACATGGTGATTGGCGTTGGGATTAACGTAAACATAAGCCGCGACGAGTTCCCCGAAGACTTGCGCGATATTGCCTCGTCGCTGTCCGAGATGAAAGGCGAGACTTTATCCCGCGTCGAATTTTTCCGAGCGGTGCTTGAAGAGTTCGACAAGCTTTACGTTGAAATCAACGCGTCGGGCTTTACGAAGGTTCTTGCTCGTTGGAAGACTTATAACATTACGCTCGGCAAAAATGTTCGGGTCATATCGGCGGGCGACGGCGGCGAGATTTTCACGGGCAAAGCTGTTGACTTGAATTCGGAAGGAGCACTTATCGTCGACACGTTGGAAGGTCGGCGGACGGTTTACGCGGGAGATGTCTCTATAAGATGAAACTCAGCACACGCGATATGGACATGCTCCACGGTTCGCTGTGGGACAAGATAATTTTATTCGCGTTGCCGCTTGCGTTGACGGGCGTCATGCAACAGCTCCTAAACGGCGCAGACATTTTTACCTTAGGGCAATTCGTCGGCAAGAACGCAATGGCGGCGGTCGGCAACAATATATCGATGGTCGGGCTGATTCTTAGCTTGATGATGGGCTTGAGTCTCGGAGCCAACGTCGTCATTGCCCAAAACATCGGCGCACAAAAAATTGACCGTGCTCACTCGGCAGTGAACACGGCTTTTGTTTTGGCGATTGGCGCGGGAATTTTCTTTTGCCTCGTCGCGGAATTGTTGGTTGCCCCGATATTTTACTTTCTTGAGGTGCCTGAAAGCGTCGTGGGCATGGCGGAGACTTACCTTAGAATCTTTTTGCTTAGCTTGCCCGCGATAAGTCTTTACAACTTCCAGGCGGCGATATTCCGTAGCAAGGGCGATACGCGCACTCCTCTTATTGCGTTGGCGGTGGCGAGCGGCATAAATATTTGGCTGAATCTGCTGTTCGTCCTGCGCTTTGACTGGGGGGTTGCGGGCGTGGCGGCGGCTACTGTCATTGCCAACGTCGTCAGCGCGATAATCCTACTGCTTGCCCTGCTAAAGTCCGAAGGCGTCATCAAACTCGACCTCCACGCGCTCAACGTCGACAGGGAAGAACTGCTAGAGATTGTCCGAATCGGATTGCCGGCTGGCGTTCAAGGCATGGTCTTTTCCCTGTCGAATCTCCTGATACAAGCGGCGATAAACTCTTTGGGCGCGGATGCAATGGCGGCGTCTGCTGCGGCGTTCACGATTGAAATTAACGTCTTCTGCGTTGTCAACGGCTTTGGACAGGCGGCGACGACTTTTGTTGGGCAGAACTACGGCGCGGGCAATATCAAGCGTTGCAAGCGGGCTACGTGGGTTTCAATGGGCTTGAGCGCACTTTTCATGCAGACGCTTTGTTGTTTTATCCTGTTCTTCGCCGAGGAGGTCTTGAGCCTCTTTAACAGCGACCCGGAAGTTATTCGGCTTGGCGTGATTCGGCTGTGGTATATCGTCGCCCCGGAGATAATCAACGTGATAATGGAAGGGTTATCGGGAGCCATGCGCGGCTACGGAATTTCTTTGACGCCCGCGATTATAACTTTGGTCTGCGTGTGCGGCGTGCGTATCGTTTGGGTCTTCACGGCTTTTGCAAAGATACCGACCTACGCGACGTTGATGGCAGTCTACCCGATTAGCTGGTTTATCACGGCGATATTTTTAGCCGTCGCCTATTCCTATCACATGAAACGCTTAAAGCCCGTTCGACAATGAAAAACTTTTCTTTTGCACGCCCAAAAGAAAAGTTACAAAAGAAAAGGGCGTTTGTCCCCGCTATGAATCATCCATGATTCAAACGCGGGGCGGCCGCCGTCCATGGCGGCCGGTCTTCTTCTTCGATTTAGTTTTACGTATCTTCAAAGTCAAAGAGCGTTGGAACGTCGTTAGCCTTCGGATAGGCAACGCCCATATGAGTATAGCCCGCCTCAGTCACAACACGACCTCGCGGCGTGCGCATGATGAATCCCAACTGCAATAAATAAGGTTCGTAGATGTCCTCGATAGTCTCGCGGGTCTCACTTATCGACGCGGCGATTGTCTCCAAGCCGACGGGACCGCCGTGAAATTTTTTTATCATGGCGTCTAACATGCGTCTATCGGTGTGGTCAAGCCCGGCGCGGTCGACTTCCAAAGCCAATAACGCTCGGTCGGCTATGGCATCAGTTATCGTCGTCAAGCCGTCAACCTGCGCGAAGTCCCGAACACGCTTTAGCAGACGATTAGCGATACGCGGCGTCCCTCTTGAACGTCTAGCAATCTCCTCGGCTCCGTTTGCCTCGATTGGTATCTTGAGGAGTTGAGCGGCTCGCGTGATGATTTCAACCAATGCCTTCGTCGAATAATATTCAAGCCGACTGATTACGCCGAACCTATCCCTAAGCGGCGGAGACAATGCCCCCGCTTTAGTCGTCGCCCCGATTAAAGTAAACGGCGCAATGCTCACACGGATACTCCTTGCCCGCGGTCCTTTGCCGATGATTATATCAAGCGCGAAGTCTTCCATTGCCGAATATAAAATCTCTTCGACTTGGCGGCTCAGGCGGTGAATCTCATCGATGAACAGCACGTCCCTATCTTGCAGGTTGGTTAGGATTGCGGCGAGGTCTCCTGCCCGTTCGATTGCCGGCCCCGACGTTTGACGGAAGTTTACGCCCAATTCGTTAGCGATGATTGCCGCTAAGGTCGTCTTGCCTAAGCCTGGCGGTCCGTAAAGTAAAACGTGGTCGAGAGCTTCGCGCCGAGTGATTGCCGCCTTAACGAAAACGGATAGATTTTGCTTAGCTTTATCCTGCCCGATGTACTCGCTCAAGCGACGCGGGCGCAGGCTGTATTGCCAATCGTCAACGGGTTGTTCAATCGCGGTGATTATTCGTTCGTCCAAAAGTTATCACCGACCTTGTTGCCTCTTAGGAAATCGGAGGCGGCAAGTTTTTTTGCGTTCGGGGCTTGAAGTTCCAAAATCTCCAGCGAACCATCGCCCGTGCCGACGAAGAATCTTTGCCCGACGATTTTAATTTCAGCCGGCGAAAGTTTTTCCTCAGCCAGCCGCGTCCGCCAGATTTTATATCGTCCAGCCCGCGCCGAACCATACAGCCCGCGCACCAGATTATGAATCTCCCGCGCAGGTCTTTGCCAATCGATTAACCCCGTGTCCTTTTTGAGGAGCGGCGCATACGTCGACAGCGAATCATCTTGCTTGACGGGTTGCAGTTCGCCGTTTTGAAGTTTGTACAGCGTCTTTAGTAGCAAGTCCGCGCCGACCGTCATCAAGCGTTCGCGTAGCTCAGGCAAAATCATATCGTCGGGGATTTGAACTTCGCTTTTAAGGAGCATGTCGCCCGTATCAAGTCCGGCGTTCATTTGCATGGTCGTTATCCCCGTGACCTGTTCGCCGTTAATTATAGCCCATTCAATCGGAGCCGCCCCGCGATACTTTGGCAGTAGTGACGCGTGGACGTTTATGCAACCGAGCCGCGGAATGTCTAAGATTGCTTGCGATAGGATTTGTCCGAAGGCAACGACGGTAATTAAATCGGGCTTGAGTTCGGCGAGCTGTGCGACGATTTCTGGAGCTTTGACTTTGACTGGTTGAATCACGCGCAGATTATTTTCTTCGGCAAAGACTTTGACGGGCGGCGGCAGGAGTTTATGACCGCGTCCCTTTGGTCGGTCGGGTTGAGTGACGACGCAAAGGACTTCTGCCTTGTCAATCAAAGCGGCGAGACTCGGAACGGCAAAATCGGGCGTACCCATGAAGATTACTTTTAACTTGTCCATAAGACCTCCTTAAGGCTTGCAACGTTTGCAGGGAATGTAGCCGGCGTTAATCGCCTCGTCGCGGCTGTTGAAGTTGACACGATTGGCAGGATTCATCTTCTTTAGCGTTGAGCAGTTCGAGAAATGAAACTTTCTGCTGTTAGCGTTGCCGACGTAGCTTGACGCGAGTACCGTGGCAAAGGACGCAGTCAGCACGATGCCCGCAATGAGAGCCGCGAAAAATTTTTTCATGATAAAGCCCTCCTCTGAAACGAAATTAAATCGAAGAAACGGAGCCGCCAAGGACGGCGGCTCCCCCGCGTCTGAAACATGGATGTTTCATAGCGGGGACGCCCCTGCGAGGTGTCCTTTCTTTTGTAACTTTTCTTTGGACAAGCAAAGAAAAGTTTAGTAATGGCGAACGACCTCGAACCTCCAAAGCGCGACTTTTTCATCAGCACGAATGCCCGCCTTGCGCTTGGCGATTGCAATCTGCTCTTCTACAGTATCAATGCCTTCAAGGTCGGGCAAGAGCAAGCCGCGCCGTCCGCCGTTCTCGACAATCACGCCGTAGCGTCTAACGTCCAAAGCCTTAACGTCAAAGATTCTCTCCGGTTCGCCGAGAACGTCAACGCTGTATTCAATGTCGTCAAGCTCGTCAGCAGTCACAGGACTAAAGCGCGGGTCTCGTGAACAGGCGGAGATTGCGTTCTGCAAAATTTCTTCCGCTAAGGTGTCACGCGTCGCCATAATCGTGCCAATGCACCCGCGCAAGTTCCCGTTCTTGTGCAAGCTCACGAACGCCCCCGCCCGTCGATTAGTCAACTCTTCTGGCAAGTCCTTAGGCAAGGTCGCGGGCTTGTGCGTCTTAACGAAAGTCTCCAAGCTGTATCGCGCCAACCTAACGAAGGCATCTTCCTTTGACTTGCGCTGAATCAATTCATACTGCTTGAACTTATCGAGTTGCTCGGCAAAGTTCCTCGTCGAAGCCGAGCCGCCGACATTAAACCAAACGATACCATAGCCCACGCCGAACGTCCCTTGATACGATAACTCCTCTGCGCGAACGGCAAGCCTATCGAGTGCGCCCGCCATAATCCAAAACGAACGCAAACCACATTCCGCCGCCCGCAAGCAAAGCTTATCGTCCATAGTCAGCAGTTGCAGGAAGTTCGCGCCGCCTAAGTTGTCCATGACCTGCGAATCAAACTGCGGACCTTCCTCAACGAAACCATAAGGACCATCGGCTTTTAGCTTGTGGGATAAGTCGCCGCTTGCCAAGAAGAAAATCTTCCGTCCTAGGTCGTCCGCCACGTGCGAGATTATTTGCCCGAACTTGTAATGAACCGCCGCCGACATGCCCGATAAGCCAATGCGTATGAACTTCACGCGGTCGAAGTCAAGCCCAGCATTTTTAAGGAAGTAAAGCGGAATCATCGTGCCGTGGTCGAGTGCGGGATTGCGTTCGCCGAGCGTGCCCGCCGAGACTCCTTGCGCCATTGCCTCCGCCGAAAGTCTCTTAACAAAGTCCGTATCGTAGCTTATCGACAGCTTGACTTGCCCCGCTCTGAACTGCGCCATATCCCCCGAAGCCGATAAGCCTGGCGATATGTGGAAGTAGTCCGAGTACATGATTGAATGCGGGCTAGTGATGATTATCGTTTCGGGCTGGAGTTCGACGATTCGGCGGGCAATCTCCTTGTAAGCCTGTGTCGTCTGTGCAATCTTTTGTTCCTCGCCGCGTCCGACTTCCGGCAAGATTATCGGCGGGTGCGGCACGGCTACTGCGCCCAATATGCTCATTATTATCCCTCCATTAATATAAAAGCACCTTCAAGCCCTAAGCGAAGATGCTTTTTAAGTTCTGTTATCAACGTCCGTTTCAGTGACTGCGGGAACTATCCAAGGCGTCATACATTGAGTCGGAAAAGGTCTGCGATTTCTTTTCGGCGGCGCGTCGTTTCGAGTCCATGGCTTTTGCGAATTTCTGAGCGTTCTGTTTGAGCTTGCCGAGGCACTCGCTACAGTAGTTGTCCCGCGTGATTAGCTTGCCGCAGTTCGCGCAAGGGTAGCTGGCACCCTTCAAGCCGGAGTTCTCGAATTGTCCTTGCCGAATCATACGCCAAACCAACTTAGCGGGAGCACCAGAACCTTCTATGAGTTCGTTGACTGTGATACCTGGATGGTCGCGGACGTAGGCTTTGACGTGCTCTTCCATTTCCAAATCGGCGGCGCGGCATTCGGGGCAAATCTTCTCGCCACTTGTCGGCACGAATATCTTTTTACAACGCGCACAATTTTTTATGTTAAGCTTTGTCACTTGAACCACCTTCGAGAGTTTGTCTTAAATCAATCTTCTACAGCTTAAAAAATTTTCCTTCAGTGCGCCTCGAACAGGTCGACTTTCTTTTGAGCCGCCCGCGTTATGTCGAACATCTTAACCAGCTCGGCTACAGCTTGCGTCGGGGAGATTACTCCTCCTAAGACTGCCTCGCGGATTTCGGGCATACGCCCCATTATCACCGCGTCGCCGAAAAACAGATTATGCAGGTGCTCATCAATCATCGCGTGCATCCAATCAAGTAGTTGCGAATCCCGCCGCCGCTGGAAGACGCCGCTTTTGGTCGTCATCTCCTTGAACAGCTGAATCACCTGCCACAGCTCTGGCAAGCCCAGTTTCGTAACCGCGCTGGCAAGGTAAGCATGAGTCGGCCAACCGTCCGTCGCGGGGCGAATAAATTCCGTCATGCGTTCATACTCGCCGCGCGTGACCTTCGCCCGAACGAGATTATCACCGTCCGCCTTGTTCACGACGATTGCATCGGCAAGTTCCATGATTCCTTTCTTGATTCCCTGCAAGTCATCGCCCGCGCCCGTTAGCACCACGAGCATAAAGAAATCAACCATTGAACGGACAGTCGTCTCCGATTGCCCGACGCCGACGGTTTCAATTAAAATCACGTCGTAGCCCGCCGCCTCGCACATCAGCATAGTTTCACGGCTCTTGCGTGCCACGCCGCCTAACGTGCCTCCCGCAGGGCTTGGACGGATAAAAGCTTCCGTGCGTCGACTAAGCGTGCCCATTCTAGTTTTATCGCCGAGGATTGAACCTTTGGTTATTGAGCTTGTCGGGTCGATTGACAGCACCGCCACTCTATGTCCGTCGTCGCAAAGCATATTCCCGAACGCTTCAATCAACGTGGACTTGCCCGCGCCCGGCACGCCCGTTATCCCGATACGCAACGCCTTGCCCGTTCTCGGAAGGAGCCTCTGCAATACTTTTTGGGCTTTGGCGAAGTGTTTAGGGCTGTTGCTTTCGATTAACGTTATCGCCCGCGAAAGAATCACTCTATCGCCGCGTGTCACTCCGTCAACGAGTTCATCTTCTGTCAAGGTCATGCGGCGTTTTGGTTTGAACGCGCCCGACGTGAACGCGGGATTGATATTGCCGACCGTCGTATCCTTTATGCCTTCAATGCCGCTCATCACTGCTGATTGATTCGAGACTGCCCAATCAGGGATTGTCGTCGTGTAATTCGCCATTCGCTCCACTCCTTTTTTTATCGGATTATAAATGACGTTGATTAGAAAAGCAATGCGATTAATCCTGTAACGAATATGGAAAAACTTTTTATTGAAAAAATTTACGTGCTGTGGTATATTCTGCGCGGCTTGAGGAAACAAACGGAGAAGTCGGAAGACTTGAGGAAACACGGCCACTCAATTTTGAAAGCTTCTCCAAGGGTTGACGAGAGCCGAAAGCGTTAAACAATCGGTCAAAATCATTGGAGGTCTTCAAAATGAAGAAACAATTAACAGCAGTTCTAGCGGCGGCGTTCGTTATGGGCGTAGGTTCAACCACGTTTGCGGCGGCGAATCCGTTCAGCGATGTCCCGCAAGGTCACTGGGCTTACAACTCGGTTTCAAAGCTGGCGGCGGAAGGCGTTATCGAAGGTTACGGCGACGGCACCTATCGCGGCGACCGCAACATCACCCGCTACGAAATGGCGCAAATGATTGCAAAAGCTATGGCGAAGAACCCGACCGGCGCAAACAAAGCTGAACTCGACCGCCTCGCGGCTGAATTCCGGGACGAACTCGACGCATTGGGCGTTCGCGTAGCCGAGCTTGAAAAGTACGCTGATAAAGTCGTTTGGCACGGTGAATTGCGTTATCGCTACATCAAAGACAGGGAAAACATTAAAGGCGGCGGCAAAAACAAAGAATCCTTGAATCGCGTTGAGCTTCGTTTCATGCCGACTGCAACCGTCAATGACCACTGGAAACTCAAAGCTCGTATGGATGCCCGCGTCAACATGGATAAAGATGCAGGCGGTTGGGGCGACGGCACCAGCGATTTCCGCCTCCGCTACGGATATGCTGAAGGCACCTACGGCAAGTTTCAAATCAACGTAGGTAGGTTGCCCTTCTACACCAACGTTGATGATGGTCTCGTAATGGATGACTTCTTCAGCGGTGGGCAGATTATTTACGGCGACAAATTCAAGATTGCTCTTATGGCTGGTCGTTGGGGCGGCACCAATGATATTGATCCTTCAGACTATCAAGGCGGCGAAATCTCTTACGACAACAGTAAACTTTACGTCGGCGTAGGCTATCACCACTTCAGCAGCGATTACTTCAAAGCGTTGCACGGTCTAACCGCTGAGGATGGGAAAGCCGTTTACAAGGACAGCAAGGCTGCAAACGTTTGGACGATCGGCGCACGCTACAATTTCGATATGGGGCTTAAAATTCGCGGCGCATACGCAAGCAACACCAAAGCTAAAGAAAACAAACGCTCTTGGACGGCGGGTCTTGCTTACAAAGGCGCGGATAAAAAACATGCGGGCACTTGGGGCATCAGCGCGGATTATCGTTACGTATCCGATTATGTCAGCTTGGCTCCGACGTTCGACACCTACACCCTTTCCACTCACAAGAAAGGCGTTGACATCGGCGTCGATTGGACCCCAATTGATAACACATACATTGCCCTCAACTACTTCTGGGGCAAGAAGCTCGACACTAAGGAAAAGACTAAGACTTTCTTTGCACGTGCCAGCTGGTTCTTCTAAGAAATTTTTCGCCGACCTATCGGCAAGCAATAAAAAGCTCCTCTGCTTATCGGCGGGGGGGCTTTTCGATTAAGGAGGCTTGACCCTATGAAAAAGTTTTTACCGCTACTTTTGTCGACGTGTCTATTGTTTGGCGGGGGCGTGGAGGCAAAGAAACTTCCGCCGCCCGTCTTGACTGCCGAATTTGAGCAAATGGACTTCATGCAACTTTATCCAACGTATTCTTGGGAGCCGCTACCGTTGACGCAATTTTATATGGTGCAGGTCGTCAAGGTTGGGGAAGCGCGTGATAAAATCGTTCGGGAGCTGTTCAACACGGAGGGACTTAACCGCGTGACGGATTGGACGCCGTTCACGGAGCCGGGCGAGTATTATTGGCAAGTGCGCGTCGTCGACAGCAAACATAAGCCACTGAGTGATTGGTCAGAGAAGAAATATTTCACGGTGACTGCGCCCGTTAAGTTCGCGGTGCTCGGCGATAGCATTTCACATGGCGGAGCGGCTTACATTCCAGCGGGGCAGCTCTCTTGCCAATGGCAGACTTATTGCGACGTGCCGATTAAAAACTTGGCTAGGAGCGGCGACACCTCTAAGCAGATGCTCGACCGCTTCGACAGGGACGTTTTGCCCTTCAAGCCGCAAGTGCTGTTGATTATGGCGGGCGTCAATGACATTCGCACGGGCGCGACTGCCAACGCCGTCATTGAGAACTTAGAAACTCTGCGCGATAAATGCTTGGCGAACGACATAACGCCAGTCTTCTGCACGCTAACTTCAATGAATCCGGACATCATGAACAGTCGCGGCATTCCCTTGACGGACGGCGATTGGCGCGAGGCTCGCGAACAAATTAATTTCTGGATAAAGACAACGCCTTACTTTATCGACGCGGCGGCGGGGCTTACGGACGAGTTCGGCTATCTTCGTGCGGAGCTGACGCCCGACGGCTTGCATCCTGCCTTGCGCGGCAAAAAAATTATGGGCGAGACCATTGCCGCTTACCTTAGGAAAAATTTTAACGGGGTGATTCAATGAGATTCGATTACCACATGCACTTTGAGTACGGCGACTACGACGCGGCTTGGGCGGAAGGATTCTTCACGGCGGCGAAGGCTCACGACCTCGACGAAATTGGCATAAGCGAACACACGCACACTTTCCCCGAATTCGAGCGGCTCTACTACGATGATTTGATTCTTGATGATTCGCCCGTCGGTCGGTTTCAAAGGGTCTGGCTCAAGACGAACAAGTTTAAGCACACGCTGAAGGATTACTTTGACTTCGTGGCACAGCTCAAAGAAGGGCACGCCGTCAAGATTGGGATTGAGGTCTGCAACTTCCGCAATCAATCTGCAGTCAAAGAAATTCTCGACGCTTGGGACTTCGATTATCGGATTGGGTCAGTGCACTTCCTCTGGGGCTGGGGCTATGACGCCTCTAAGCTTATCGACGAATGGACGCGGCACGACTTGCAGGACATTTGGAAA
>JAFQZB010000085.1 GCA_017406175.1 Selenomonadaceae bacterium
CGTCTCTTTTTCCTCGCGCGAATTGGGTTCGTAGCCAAGATGACTTTCCATTTCGCCATTAAGCATAGCCTCAAACATCAGTCCGAAGACTTCTTTTAGAGCAGATTGCATTTCGGCAACACTCTTTGGCTTGTACTTGGCAATAATGAATTTGGCAATTTTTCTGCCAGGTGTGTCTCGATTCTTTCTTTTCATCTCTTTTTCTCTACATATCAAAAAAAGGATTGTGCTCTCCTAATTGCACAATCCATCTTACACTACCGTGGTTCATGACCAGCTCAACATTTTTCCGCCGATATGGTTCATCCAATTTTCCAAGAATCGCTCAGTATTGCGGATTATGTTGTGCAAGGAAAGAGCGCAAGTCAGAAATTTTTTTCTCTATGCCTCGTTTAATCGTTTGAAAGGCTTGAATATCTTCGGTATATTTTCCTTTTGAAAGTCTCTCAAAATTCTCGCAATGTCTCATTTTATTTTCTTAGTCGCGAATGAATTGGTGATCCGTCGCCGGTAAATATTCTTTCCGTGCACGTTCTCTGGCTCCCAAAAAGCCAAACATTTTTCTTTTGAGTTTCTGAATCCTCGCCAATCCGGACAAAAATCCTCGATTCAAATCGTTCAAGGTTTCGTCTTCAAAATTCGCCGACTTATAAGCTGGAGAATTTGAAAGGAAAAGCCAAACGCATTCGGCTTGCCTGACTAAAAATTTCGTTTCCTCTTCTTCTGCCGTCTTCTTTTTTAACGTCGTCTTGAAACAAAGAATGCTGTCGATTTTGCACCTTCTCTCGAAATCTCTTAACGTCTTTGGCAAGGGAGTCTTCTTCGTGTGCCGATATTATTCCTACATACGATTCGGGCATTCATTTATAGAGTTTAGCCAAAAAGTGATTGCCGCGTTCCGCCGCTTCGCTTTGTTGAGTTTTCAACGACCGATGGTCAACGCGAATGGAAAAACTGTTTTTCGCCAGCACTTCGTTTTGTATTCGGGTAAAGTCGGCTCCCATTTCACAAAGATATTTTTTGTCGTGCCACTTCTTATCTTTGGGTGCGCCGTGTTGGCAACGACGCTCAAAACTGGCAATCTGCTCGCCTTTTAGCGAACATGCTGCTCTGCGAAAATATTTATACGCTGGTCGTTCCTTCACTTTATCCACATCATCAATTAGCCGTTCAGAAAACATGATATGAACATGCGGATGGCGTTCGCCCGACAACTCACCTGCTCTCTCATGTATCGCATAGGCATAGTAATGATTCGCTAGATGATTGGCAAGGAATCTGTCCACAATTTCGCGATTCTGCTCCAGAGTCAATTCGTTGGGCAAAGATAGTTCGATTTCTTTATAGCGGCGATTGCCTTTACTCTCGTAACGAGTTGCCGCAGAGAAAAATTTTTGAGGCAAACCTTTCGCCCATTTTGGCAACTGACTTCCTTTGAAAATGCAGTCAGTGCGGTCGTTCTGTGCTCCTTCGTGATTGATATAGTCCGCATGTGATTTTCCGTCCTCGCGTAAAATGTAGTCGGCATGACGTTTCGCCGATACTTTTGTTCCGCTAGATTGAGTATCGTTCTTCATTCTCAAATGGTATGTAGCCATGAAAAAACCTCCTTACCTTATTCTTGCGCAAAAGAGGTCTCCCAGATTCTTATTTTTTTGCGTTTTGATAAGACCACAGAAATAAATTTCGCGTCTACTATGCGATTATATCTTGTGAAAATTTTTGATGTGAAATATAATATTATACTGATGAAGACGATAACTTACAAGGTAAAATTATCTCTACAAAATTTATGTCAGCAAAACCTAATCTATCGAAAAATTCAATGCCGCACTTGCTCGACGCCCACGCAAGTGTCAACCTGGAGGGCGATGATAATGCCGAAGACTAAAAATGCCTACGCTCTGCGCAATTTTGATGCAACAAAAATTCTACAACAACGGTGGTTCAAAGATTTTAATCTTCCTATTGACGATGATGAAAAAGTATTGCTCGGCTTTTACAATATTGTTGAAAATCCTACATCTTATGATTCTTTAACTGTTATAGCCCATATGGAAGAAAGCTGTTTAAAAAGCGTAAATGAGAATCTTGAGATTATTACTAATCTTGGCGAACGTACTGTTTTTTATGAAGCTCTCCTTGAACGGCACATTACACGACTAAACGAAATAAAAAAATGTTATACTGAAAATTTCATGACGACAGAGAAAAAAATTTGGAAAACGAAAGCACTACAAGCAACCGAATTGATAAAGCTTTATCGTGAAGTTTTAAATTCAACAGCTGCACTTAGAGAAAAAATCTCGATTAAGGTAAAGATGTTAAAAGAACTTTTTGAAAAAGATTTCCGACAACGATTTTTTGGCTCTCGTCTTAGGCAAGCGCGAAAAGCAGCAGGTTTAACGCAACGAGAATTAGCAGAGCGCGTCGGGTTTAAGACCTACAACAGCATTGCTCAATACGAACGAGGACTTAACGATCCATCACTACCAACACTCTTTCGCATAGCAACGGAATTAAAATGCTCGGCAGATTGGCTATTGAACTTAAAATAAATTTTGCTCCTTCGGGAGCTTTTTTTATGCTTCAAAAAGGGAAATCAACTTTTACGTTGAATCTATTCATCAATAAGAATTAGTCTATCAATAAATATCAACGTAAACTAATTTTCACAAAAAAAGCAGAAAGGATTTACATAATGGTAATCATCGATAAACAAAGCCGAATCGAAGAAGCTACAAATTTCTTCAATATCTTATTTGGAAAAATACCAGCTGAAAATTTTTCCTATCTTATGCAATTCTTGGACGGTATAAAAACATATTCTTTTAAAATAGCTGCCCCATCCCAGCGCATGGCTATGGCTCAAAAGGCTATCGAACTTTCCGACAGTGGCATCGATATTTGGCACGCCGTCAATCCTGTCAGCATCGAACCTACGAGCGGAAAACGTGGCGATGAACTTGCCGTTTCTTTTCAAATTGCTATTGTCGTCGACATCGATATTCGCTCTGCTGCTCATAAAGGCGATCCTTCACTCCTTGCCATCGATTTCGACGAAGCTAAATCCTTTTTACCATTTACTCCCAGCTTGATTATTTTTTCCGGTTACGGGCTTCATGCCTACTTTATCTTCGATTCTCCGATTAAAATCTCTGACCAAAATCGCGACGAACTTAAACGCCGCAACAATCTCTTGCTCGACATTATTCGCCAGCAAGCTAAAGGCAAAAAAATTGACGGCGTAAGCGATTTACCTCGCGTACTTCGTACGCCTGGTACTTTTAACTACAAACTCGGCAAAGATAATGCCCCGCTTTGTTGCATCGTCGAAAATTCCGGCTTGCGCTTTTCTCCCGCCGAACTTGACGAAAAATTGAACGAGTTGATTATTCCTACTCCGTTACCAGCAATGCAACCAAAATCTGCGCGGAAAATCGACATTGATTGTTTCAACGACAATCCCGACTTAAAGGAATTCCGCATTCGTCGTATGCTTGACTTTATCAACGTCGTTGATGGCGAGTATGATAAATGGCTTGATGTCGGCTTTGCTTTGTTCAATGAAGGCATGAACTGTAACTTTTGGGAACAGTGGAGCCGTACTCAACCTGAATTTAAAGAAGGCGAGTGCGAACGCAAATGGAACGGCTTTCATCACGACCCCAACGGTATTACAATCGCCTCACTTTATCAGTGGGCTACCGAAAATGGATATGTCGAAACAGATATTCGCAACGAGTTTTTTCAACTCCATCCTGAACTGACGATAAAAAATAAACCTCTCACCTCGTCTATGGATAAACTCAAAATAGAACTCTGTTCCGTCAAAAAGGCTCTCGCTAACTTTGATACTGAAAAAAAATCGGCTTTGGAAAGCCTTAAAAATGTTGAAACCTTCGACAGCGATTCTATCTTTTCTGAGAATGTCTTGACCGCTGCCGCTTTCGCTAAACTTTTCGATAAAAAAGCTTTCTCAGACTTCAAAAGCGAAATTACCTTCTTTAATCGCAAAACTAAAGAGAAAAAAGCTAGCGTCAACGAGTGGTTTGCACTCATTCGCGATAAAGCTTCTGAACTTAATTCCCGCAAAAATGATTTGTTGACTCGTCACAACGAAATTCTTGCTCAAATTCAATCTTTGTCTTTTGTCGCCAACAATAATGACTTGCAAAACTTTGCCATTCCCTCTGGATACAGTGTCAGTAATAATGGCGTTGAAAAAGTTGCCGGTGAATCTATGGTTACCGTTTGCAGAACTCCTGTCATTATTAAATCCAAAACCTTCAACGTTGATGAGAAAATCTTCAAACTGACTTTAGCCTACATCAATAAAGCAGGAAAATTAAAAGCTTTACCTCCTACCGAAGCCGCTATCATTTTTAATCGTAATAAACTCGTTGATTTAGCTAATAACGGCTTGCCAGTTACCAGCTCTAACGCTAATCTCCTTGTCGACTACCTCGACGCTTTTAACGCTCTTAACGAAAACAACTTTCCTCTAACCTACACCGTACCGCGTTGTGGTTGGTACACCTTCAACGGCAAAAACGTTTTCATTGACCCGCGTCGCCAATGTAATACAACTGACGACGACAACAAAAATATAAACGTCGTTGTCGATTCCTTGAGCCAATTTGCTAAGTCTTTATATCAGAAAGGCAAAATTGAGGATTGGAAAAAAGTTTATCTGTTGGCTAAAAAGTCTCCTGTTGCAAGAATTATGATTGCCGCCGCCATTGCTCCTATTCTGCTCAAAATTTTAGGCGAACGAAATTTCTTGCTCTACATCTGCGCACCAACCCGTGCCGGCAAAACAACTGCTTTGTATCTTGCCGCTTCCGCTATCGGCGATGAAAAGATTATTCGCTCGTTCGACGCTACAAAAAACGGACTTGCGGGCGCAGCTGCTGACGTTTCTGACTTCGCCTTTCTTGTCGATGAGAAACAAGTTGCTGACTCCCGCATCAAGGAACAACTCGATACTCTTGTCTATGCACTCGCTAACGGTGTCGGACGTACCAAACTCAATAAGGATTCGACACTGAGAAAACTTCATGACTGGCGCACTATCGCTATTATGACTGGCGAGACTCAACTTTTACCCGACAATGTGACCGGTGGTGCAAATACTCGCTTACTCTCTATTAACGTAACCAAAGAAATTTTACCCGACTCGACCTGTCGCATTATTCATGACACAATCAAAGATAATTGCGGGCTTGCCTTTCCTCTTGTCATCGACAAAATTTTTCAACTTGGCTTTGAAACCCTTCGCAAAACTTATCGAGAACTCGTAGATCTCTTTACAAAAAAATATCACGATTTGCTCAATGAGTATTGTCGTTACATGGCGGTATTGACTCTTGCCGATGCTATTCTAAACGCCACTTTAAACGACGTCGACTCGCTTCCCCTTGACGATTCTATCCAAAACTCGAACTGTGTTTTCAAACTTATCCCGACTTATGTGGAAGTTTCTGACACAGTGAGAGAAAGAGATTTCATTCTCGGCTTTATCGCTCAGAATCAAAATCGCTTCATCGGAGGAAGTGTTACGCTCGACAAAATGCAAGCGATTTTCGGCAAGTTTGAGAAAGATTACATTTATATC
>JAFQZB010000086.1 GCA_017406175.1 Selenomonadaceae bacterium
AAGTTATCGTGCGCGACGAGCTGAGCCGAAGCGGGCAAGTGCTCCTGTTCGAATCACTAAGGAATTATTTTCTTTCAAAGAAGCCCAACGACGACGGCGTGAACTACTGGACGGAAAAGGCGCGCCACGAGAAGGCTAAACGGGAATTAGCGGAGCTGAAACTGCAGAAGGAACGCGCAGAAGTGTACGACGCGGCCGAGTATGAAGCGGCACTTTTGGAAGCCTTAACCGACTTCAAAACGAAATTGACGGGGCTTGGTCACAAGCTCGCTAAACGCCTTGAGGGCAAGAACTCCGCGGCGATTTGTGATATAATCGACGCCGAGATTGACTTAGCGTTAAAGGAGTTGAGCGGCGATGAGTGAATTGGAACGAGACACTGAGCGGCGGATAACGACGCTGGAATCGAACGTAAATAATCTGGTAGCGGAGCTAAGGGACTTCAAAGCGGAAATGCGCCAACAAAATCAAATGCGCGCTGAAGAAGCACGCGAGTTGCGGCAAAAGCATGACGAGGACATGAGAGCCGTGAACGCGCGGATAGATACCAAGTTCGACGCGCTGACCAATCAAATTCACACCCTGACGATAGCGGCAGTCGTTGGCTTCGGGGCGTTGGCTTTGGCAGTCGGCGGTTTAATCGTTTCGCTTATGAGGTGAAGACGTGAGCAAAAAAAAGAAACCATATGGGAAGTTGGACGCGGTAAAGGCACTACTTGAATCGCTGGGCGTGCCTTACGTGGTGATTCTGCAGCTAGGGGAAACGTTCGTGGGGCGTCGTTCAAAAACGCTGAGCCTCAATAATTTCCTGAACATGATAGCGGGCCTTCTAATCGCGACGGCACAGCGTAGCGGCATAACGCCGATAAAAATGCTGGACATGATAGGGGAAGTAATGGGCAAGATGATGGAGAAGAAAAATTAAAGTTCGCGGCTGACGACACGTCGGCTGGCGGGCTTTTTTTCTTGGGTTAAGGAATCCCAGAAGGCGTCGGCGTCGCCGGTCATGCACGACTTGAGAGCGGCTAGGCTATAAACCAAAGTATCCAAACATTCGTTGCGGGCGTGGGCGGAACGCTTTTCCCAAACCTCAGCACCATTTGCCTTCTTAATCTTGCGTTCGGAACTCAACTGCTTAAAAAATTCCTCATCAAAGCCGCGGGTCAGGAACTGGTCATCGCGTCCGAAAATGAACTTATTGGCAGTCAAAGCGGTAACAACTTCGTTTTTGCCAGCGTCCACATTCAGAACGACAAGATAAATGCCGGCATCTTTGAGCGTGCCGGTTTTGCAGACGAGAGGCGCGCCGAAGACAGAGCGCCCTTTGATAGCAAAGCGACCGAGGTTAAGGCGCGGGCGGCAATAGGCGTAAACGGCGTCGGTCATGTAGCCGCTATCGACGAACGTGCGAGCCACGGCGAACGATTTGCCCTGCGCGTTGGTGAAGGTCCTATTCAAAACGCCGTCCAAAGTCTTCCACGTCGCCTTATCAGTGGGCAGTCCGTAGACCTTGCCGCGTTCAATGCCGAAGCCCATTTCAGCGTTCCAGCCGTAGATAGCGTATTCTAAGCGGTCCTTCTGGCAGTCGACGCCCGCAGTTAGGATTAAAACTTCGTCGGGAATCTGCGCGGGGTAGTCGGCTAGATTATCAAGCTTCACTTCATCAAGCTCAGTTGGCATTTCGTAGGAGAGCCCAAAGCGGGTATTGAAAACATTCATCTCGCGCATGGGGTCGCCGCGGACGGTTAGCCATTCGCGCATAATCTCTTTCCAACTGACCCAAGGACTTGTGAACCCGTTGATAAAGAAGGAGCGAACGCCATTAGCCAAGGCGTCGGGATTTTGGGCAAGGTAGCGTTGAGGAGTGTTGCGCATTTGAACTTCATCGAAGACGGAGCCGCAATTCGGGCACGCCCACTTAACCGACTTCATAAGGATAGTTCGCCCGCCCGCCTTAGTCTTGCGTTCGGCGAAGTCGCAAATCATATTTTCGTAGCTAAGGAGTTCGAGACTGCCGCAGGCGGGGCAGACGTGCCGCCACTCTTCTTGAGTCCCTAGCTCATATTCAACGTCGATAATGCTAGCGTCCTTGATAGTCGGGGTAGAAAAAAGGGCGCACTTAGCATCAAAGTAGGTGGACATGCGTTTTTCAGCCAGCCCGATGGGGGAACCTTCGCGGCCGGCGGAAGGCGGATATCTGTCTACTTCATCGCACAGGAGGATTTTAATCGGACGGCTTGCCAGCCCCGAAGGGCTATTGGCACCGACTAGGACGACGGAGCCGCCCTTGAAATACTTGCTGAGGATAGTCTGGTTGGCGTCGCGGGATTTCTCCTTCTCGTAGAAAAGCGGGGTAATGGCTTTGCTGTCGCGGATGAAGGGGCTAAGGCGGCGTTTAGAAAAGTCCATAGCGTCGGAAAGCGTCGGCTGGATAATCATGCACGGACACGGGGCTAAATGGGCGTAGCGTCCTAGGACGTTCAAAAGGACACTGGAATTGTGCGTCGGGATTAGCTCGTGCCCCGCCAAGAATAGATGACTGGGACTATCAACCGCTATGCATTTGACTGGGCGGCTCGCCACTGGCTTTATTGACGTTATCCGTCGGCGAAAAGTCTCGCTCGTCCGACACCCTGCGCGGTTCTTTAGGCGGCTCGCTTTCCTTGCCAAATGGAAAACCGGCACGTCGTCGTAAGCCATGAAAGTTATCCGATAAACCAGCGACGTTTTCTTTTCGCCTTTATGATTGTAAGTTGCAAGCTTTTGTCGGCACGTCGGCTTGAAACCGAGCGACCAAAGCAATTGGCAAAGACCTTCGGCTAAGTACTTGTTCTTTTGGCTTATTTCGCAACGACCATTCGAGCCAACGGTGCCGTCGGTGTCCATCAGCCCGCGCAGGAGTTCTAAGCGTTGTTCGCAAGAAGCCTGAAGATAAATCTTTGGAATGTGTTTGTTATCCAAAACGCCCAACGCCGCCAATTTGCTCCTTAGAGTGATTCGCGGATTTGTTATCGGGTCTAAGCTTATGTCGCGAATGCCTTTCCACTTGTGGTGCATTGCGTATTGTCGCGAACATTCGGCGCAATACCCTTTTTTAGTCCTTCCGACTTGGCGCATGTCGTGCCCGCGTATGCAAAAGTTCTCGTCGATTTCTTGCGGGTCAATGTTTATGTAAGCAATGTGCGGATGCCGTTCGCTTTTTGGGCGAATGATAACTTTGTGTCCTGCCGCCTCTACGCGCTGAGCTATTTCCAAATCGTCTTTATGAAGTGTCATCCGCCCAGATTGAGAAGTTCCATCGCCCAACCACGCCCCCAAAGTATAAGGGTCAATCGGCAAATCGCGTTCAGCTAACTTCAACGGCTCGGCTACGGGAATTGCATAGCGATTGCGTTCACCAGATTTAAAGTCGTGGCTTAGCTCTTTCGTTGTCTTGATGGTTTCTTTTGTTCTGTATCGTTTATCTTCTTGCACGTGCCAATTATGCTCGGCGTCGGCTACTAACTGCGCCCCGTCGGAAAACGTTACCTCGAAGCACTCGTGACCATACATTATCGGCGTCGCCCAAAGGACGTTGCACACTTGCCCCCGCTCGTCGAACACTTTATCACCTGCGTTTATGTCTTGCAGGAGTTTGAAACCTTCGGGCGTGGCTATCGGCGTTTCAATGTCCAATGCCTTGCCGACCTGCGAGGAGCTTTTGACGACGACGCGGCGGATTTGGTTATCAGTAAAGCAATCCATGACTGCTTGGAAGTAGGGTACGCGGTCGGTACGGTAGTGTCCCGGCTCGGAGCTCGTCGACGGCAACACCGCATATTTATCCGCCCATTCTGAAACCGTTTGGCGGCTGGGCGGCGCCATCGCACTACGGATTATTCTTTTCAATTCGTTAATATCTTTCATGCTATCACCTAGGGGGAAATATGAAACTAGAAATCTTAAAGCAAAGGCTAGAGCTTTACCTAAACGCCGAACGGAAGATACTATCAGGGCAGAGTTACCGGGTTGGGAGTCGGGAATTGACGCGGGCGAACCTAGCGGAGGTGCGAGCGGTGATTGACGACCTAAGCAACCAAATCGACATGGCGGACGGTTCAGGGCGCGGCAGTATCCGCCCGGTTGTCTTCTAACCTTAGTGAATGATGCGCCAGATTGTCATTTGAGCAAGACCGTATTTTTTAGCTAAGGCTTCACAACCACAACCGCGCACGCCGCGTTGATATTCGGCGCGGATTTGGGCTTTGACTTCAGCAGAAACGCGCTTGAATTTTGATTGACGAACGGAGCCACCCGCCGATTTATAACGTTCGCCGAGCTGAATACGGTTAATGGTTGATTTGTTCACGCCAAACATTTCAGCTAACTCGTATGTGTTCAAACTGTCAGGATTAGTTCTTATGTATTGGACTTGCTCGTTGGTTAGCTTAGCGTTATAAAGGTCTTGACCGACTTTCTTTAAACCGATATCTAAAGCGTGTCGATTGTTTTCAGTTGATGTCGCCCATTCGAGATTGGAAACGTGGTTATTGAGTGGGTGCCCGTCAATATGATTGACTTGCGGCTTTGAATCAGGATTGGGAATAAAGCACGAGGCAACCAACCTATGAACGCTGAAATGCTTTTTCTTACCGTCTTTACAAAAACAAACTTGCAGATAGTTCATTGCTGTCGTCGGTTTCGTAATTATTTGCTTACCACACTTGAAAGATTTGACGCGCCCGAAATTAGAGACTTGATAGCCATCGTAATCGGGCACGGGCAACCAGATTTCGCCGGGCAAATCGTCGATTGTGAAGGGATAGAATTTCATCAAGGCGTCATAGGCGGGCTTAATTTGCTCCTTACAACGCCGACAGCGTTTTTTTATCATCGTCATTCCTCCTGTGAAGTTTTTAAAAATTGACGTTCTTGGTTGAGGGTTTCGATAACGTCGTCGAAGTCAAGCCCTGCAGATTCGGCAAGTTCTTTGCTATAGGTCGACAATCCGTTTTCAAGCCGCTTAATTTGTGCGCTGACTTCTTTTAGTGGGTCAAGTGCCTTTGTCTTTTCGGAATACCACTCGGCGTTCAGATACGCTTGATGATAAACGGGGTCGTCGAAAAAGCCTGGGGCGTCAATCCTGCCGAGGGCGATAGCCTCAGTCAGGAACGCTTCATAAATCGGCGTGCAGAAGTCGTTGATAAAGGCTTTGCGGCGGGTGCGGAATTCGTCTTCGGCTTGGAGGAGGGCGGCGCGGCTGGCACTGTAGGACGCGTTGAAGGTCTTCATCACGACTTCGGCTGGAAGTCCCACTGCCGCGCAGGCGTTCTTGATGAACGTGCTAATAAATTCGCCGAACGTGGATTGAGCATTAGCCGAGCTGATACTTTTGACGTCGACGCCGAGCGGGAGACTGGTCAGCGACGGTTCGCCGAGTTTGAATTCTTGCGCCACGTCGTCGGCAGTAGGGGTTTGCTCGCCCGTGATTTGATTCATGCTCCAGTTAGTCTGATTCTGCGTGAAGAAGATAGCGAAGAAACTGCGGATAATAGAGGCGCTAAGTTCGGCGTCGGCGTAGCGGTTGATTTGCTTAAGGCTCTCGATAACGGGGCTGATGACTGGGACGCCGCGGAACTGGTCAGGGGCGGTGTCTTTGCAAAGGTGCAGGACATTGGGCGCGCCAGTCAAGGAGCCGTGCCACAGGACGCGTTGCCAATGAATATCGGGTTGCAGGAGGTTGGGCTCGTTAAGGATTTTATTAGCGACGTGGATAGCGACTAAGGAGCCGTTTTTATCGACTTCGATGCCGCGGACGATGCGATTATTGCCAAGGACCATTTCGACCTGCGAACCCAAACCGCTAATGGGATTGGAGACGCGTTGGGCGTCTAGGAGCTGAATTCGCAAGCTGTAGGGCATTAAACGTTCGGGCGGACGCCGCTTAAAAAGGACAAAGCAATCGCCGTCGGAGAACATAGCGCGGGCAGCTAGCTGTTGAAGCTCAAAGAAATTATTACGGCGGAGGAAGTCGCACGCGTTCTGATTAGTCGCCCAAAGGTTGAATTCGCGCTTTACCTTCCTAGCCCATAATCGCGCCTGCTCCTGCGTCATGCCTAGTTCGTCGGCTTTGATACGTGGGAAGAGCTTTAGCCCCGCGCCGATAGTGCCGATAGTGAGCGTTTGGACGATAGCCGCGGCGACCGCGTCATTCATGACCAAATCGGCGGCACGGTTCCTAAGGCGGTTGATATGTTCGTCGATGTCCCAGCGCGGCGAAAAGTGCAACGGTTGCCAACTCCTCAAAGTCCTTTTAGTGGTGGAGGCTCCGCCATTTGCGTAACCAGTACTCATTTTTTATCACTCCGTTTTTGGGAGGATTATACATGAAAATAGAAAGCTTGATAAGATATGGCGTGGTTAGTGCGGTGTATCCTGAGCGAGCAACCGCTAGGGTCGTGTACGCGGATAGGCAAGACATGGTATCGGCTGAATTGCCAGTGCTCCAAGGGGCGTGCCTTCAGAGGAGGTTTTATTCTTTGCCCAAAGTCGGCGATAACGTGGTTTGCTTAATGGCTCCCAACGGCGAGGACGGCTCCGGCTTTATCCTCGGCTCATTCTATAGCGACGAGAAGAAACCGCCCACGACCGACGGCAACAAACTCATGCTGAACATTTCGGATAAGCTGATAGTCGAGTTCGACGAGAGCACGTCCGAGCTAAAGATTGATTGCAAGGGGCGGATACGGATAAACGGCAGGCAGGTGTTTATAAATTGAGGGCGACGAGACTGGGCGATTTGAATACGGGTCATGACGCCTGCGCGCCGCGAGACTTGATAACGGCGTCAACCGATTGCTTCATAAATGGACGTGGGGCGGGCAGGGTCGGCGACATATACGCGCCGCACTCGTGCATAGAACACCCGCCGCACAATGACAATATCGCGGCTGGCTCTGGTAGCGTTTTCATAAACGGCAGGTCGGCAGGCAGGATAGGCGACGCGGTAGCAATCGGCGGTTCAGTCGCGCAGGGCTCCGAGGACGTTTGGATAGGTGATTAGTCATGGCAATATTGGAAGACGCCTTCAACATGGCGATAAATGCCCTGCGCGGCGAGATAGGTTCGTTCGGGGAGATTTTATTTGAATGCTACGCTGGACAATTTAAAGTAGACTTCGACGCGACGGCGGAGGGCTTAGAGGGCTTGAAAGTCAGACCGGGCACAAGGGTCATGACTTTTTCAAACTTCAATCGGCGGACGCGGGCGCGCTATGCGCGGCATCAGCTAATCAATCGGACGTCGGTATTGGAAAAGGTAGGCGACGAGCCCGACCAAATCACCCTTGATATAAAGCTGATAAAAGATTTGGGGGTTACGCCGGAAGAGGAAATTGAACGCATTCGCACCTACATAAAGGACGGGCACGAGGACAGCTTGATAATCGGTTCGGAAGTGCTAGGGGAATTCGTCGTTACTGAATTGGCGGAAGGGCGGCTGTTCGTGGATTGTTTTGGACGCACGCTGGTCGCCGAATTAAATTTGACGTTCGAGGAGGCGGGCGCGGCAGAGCAAACTGAAACCGCCACTTCAACAGACCTGCCGCTTATATGGCTTTAGGTCTCTTTGACGATTTTAAGGATAGTTTTTTGGGCGACGCCATATTTTTCAGCTAAGCCGTAAGAACCGAACTCGGCGGAGCCGCGAACGTACTCAGCGCGGATTTGCTCGCGGATAGAATCTGGCACGCGTGAAGGTTGCGGTTTAGCTTTACGAACGACGCCTCCTCATCAAGGCATCGTAAGCGGGCTTGACCTCTTCATAACGGCGAAGTTCCCATTCTTTATCGTTCATAAAAATCACCTCTCAGAGAGTATATCACGAAAGGAACTAGCGATGACGTTAGAAGTTGGCTTAAATCAGACGGCGTGGAAATTGGTACCGAGCTCGACGGCGGAAGAAATTGCCCAATGTGTCAAATGTCTTTTGCTGACGAGCGCAGGGACGGTTTTTTTTTTATCGGGACTTCGGGATTTCAACGGAGCTGATAGACAAGCCGTTGCCGGTAGCGAAGAATAGGTTTTTATCGGAAGTGGTGCGACAAGTAGCCAAATACGAGCCGCGCTGTAAAGTGAAAAGCATACGCTGGGAGCAATCGAACGCCTCCGACGGCGAATTGCGACCCGTGCTTTCAATCGAGATAAGGAGTTGATTAAGTTGGTCGTTGATTTGTTTGAAGGGATAACTTCTTCGACGCTGAGCCGAGTGAGTTATCTGATTCAAGGGCAGACGGATATAACCGTTCGCATAAATTCGGCGGGCGGCGACATATTCTCTGCGTTGTCGATTTTCAACCTGCTGAAGGGCAAAGCTAACGTGGAGATATTAGGCTTAGCGGCGTCGGCGGCAACGATAATCGCCATGGCTGGGAAGAAGATTTCCGCGGCGAGCAATTCGCTCTTCATGATTCACAGCCCCAAAGCCATGCTGATTGATTACTACGACAAACAATCCCTAGATAAGCTCTCGAACACCTTAGCCAAGACGGAGGAAAGTATCCTAGCGGCATATCGGACGCGGGTTGAGGGCTTTGAAATGCCCGCCGACGACTTATGGCTAACGGCGACCGAGGCAAAGAGTATGGGCTTTGTGGACGAGGTCATAGGCGAAGTTCCGGTCGTGATGGACGCGGGCAACGTGTTCATCAACTCGATAGCCTACGAGGCGGGCAAGGTCAAAGGGCTAGCCGAACGACTTCACCCGACGCCCAGGACGGACGCGGCACTAACACAAATCCTAAACCTCATCAAGGACAACATGCAATCAGGCGGGCAAGGGGTAGGCTCCGAGCCGCCGCCCACGCCCGAGGAATTCAGGATAAAAAGGTTAATCAACTTTGCAAACGGGGTGATTTAAATGGATTACTACAGCGAAGTAACGGGTTTTAAGGAAGACGGCTTGATAGCGCATTCGGCTGTTCAATCAATCGTGCACAACGTCAAAGTTAGTGCGGCGGTCGTTCGCGGGCTATTAATCTGCAAAGGTTCGGACGGGAAGTATTCGCCGGTGACCGAGAACGCCGACGCCAGCAAAGCCTTGGCGATAGCGGCAACCGACTTCACGCCAACCAATGACAGCAACGTCACGCAGGCTTATGTGCGCGGGGTCTTCAATGCCGAGAAAGTGTATGTAGGCGACGCCGAACCGTATGTGGCATTGGGCAAGCTCGACGAAGTGGAAGTGCTCATCGGCGAGGCTTTGGACTTTGAGACCTTCAAGCAAAGTCTCCGCACGCAGGGAATATGGATTACAAGTTTTAAGAGTTGACGATACGCCAGATTTCCGATTGAGCGAGACCGTATTTTTTCGCCAAGACACGAGCTCCGCAACCGCGAACGCCACGTTGATATTCAGCGCGGATTTGCCCGCGGAGGTCGTCGGGAAGACTTCTAGTTTGTGCTGCTAATTTATTACCGCATTCACGCGAGCAAGTTTTGCTTTGTACACTTGGATAGGTTTTGAAAATCTTGCCACAAACAGGGCAAGTACGAGCTAATTGAACGCTTGAGGATTGCCTAGTGCGGCTTATTAAAGCATTGGCACATTCACGCGAGCAAGTGCGGACTTTCTCATAAATTTTTACAGTAAAAGTTTTGCCGCAGACAGGGCAGATTTTTTCGGCTGTAGGGACGCTGTGAGAGGCACCAGAACATTTATTGGAGCAATAGATTTTCGGCCTAGATTTATGAACCGTGAAAACTTTGCCGCAAATAGGGCAAGTACGTTCTTCTTTCGGAGCTGTATAAAACGACCGGCTTGCGCAACTGGAGGAACAGAACTTTGCCTTCTTGCTCCGTGTCTGAAACTCTTTGCCGCAGAAGGCGCACGTTTTGACAAGAAGCGGGCGAGTGGCATTGTAATCCTTCATTTGGCAAGAGACCGAACAATATTTATTCGTTCCTACGTCGACGGCTTCATATTCTTTGCCACAGACAGTGCACACAAATTTTTTCTTATCAAGCCGTTTAACGTCGAGCTGATGAATTCTCTTATGTTCGCCAATGGTCATCATCTGTAGATTAGCTAAGGCGTTATTGTCGGGGTCGCCGTCTATGTGGTGAATAATGTACCCTTTAGGTATTTCTCCGTTAAAGAATTTCCAAACTTGGCGATGAAGTAACAGTTGCTTGCTACGAATATAATACCCACCGCGAATTTTGTAATAAACTTCGCCGTTAAAGCGTTGATGATTCTCGTCTAAGATTTCAACTTCGGGCAACGGAGCACAAAAAAGTTTCTTTAGCTCGTTGACGGCGGCAGATTCAAAATAGTATTCACACTCGGCTTTGAGCTTAGTAATGAGCTCGTTGACACGGTCGAGATTTTTCATTTTAAACACCTTCTTAGGAGTGATTTGAATGACACCATGGAGCGTAACAGATTCGTATTCACTGATACAAGTTTGCCAGCAAATCCAAACGCCGACGACTTTCCTCAGTGATGTGTTCTTCGCCGACAAGGAAACGACGATGCAAGACGTGCTGAGCGTTGAGTTCGTGAAAAAGCACAGGCGGCTTGCGCCGATGATAGTAAAGGGTGCGGGCGCGCTGAACGTCAGCCGCGAGCAATCGACGGTGAAGCTATGGAAGGCGCCATTAATCGGGGCGCGCAGGACAATCGGGCTTGAGGACATATCGAAACGGATAATCGGCGAAATGCCCGTGATTTCAACCTTAACACCTGAAGACCGCGCGTTGAAAATGCAAGCGGACGACCTGCGCGACCTATTGAACATGCTAATCAATCGACGGGAGGCAATGGGGGCGTCGCTCCTAACGACAGGCGCGATACCTATCCGAGGCTTTGCGGACGACGGCAAACTTGCCAGCGAGGAAACAATAGTATTCGATGAGGATTGGGTAGTAAGTGTGGAGACGCCTTGGAGCAACGAAGCCGCCACGATTTACGACGACTTGAAAGCAGCGGTGGATTTCATAGCGGAGGAAACAGGAAGCTTGCCCGACGTCATGATATGCGGGCGCAATATCGAAGGGTATCTTTTGAAGAATACTCAGTTCAAAGAGTGGGCAAAGAACTTCCGCGAAAGTCTGACGATGATAAGCCTGCAGCCCAAATTCCAAAGCCCGCACGCCCGCCGCCTAGGGTTGATTAGTTCGCTGGGGCTTGAGGCTTACAGCTATCTCGGAACCTATACGGACGACACGACGGGCACGACTAAGCGGTACATTCCCGACGACGTGGTTATTATCGGCACTAGCGGCGCGGGCAAGACGATGTTCGGGCGCGTCGACCTTCAAAAGGACGGGCAATTTACAAGCTATTCAGCTGAAGTGGTTCCGTATTACAGCTATTCAAACGATAATCAGACGACGAGCCTTAGCGTTTTCAGCCGTTGCCTGCCGATATTGCCCGTGGTTGAGAGCGTTCGCGCCTTGAAAGTCACTGATTAACTTCGTTGATGATATTGAGGACAGTCTTCTGAGCAATGCCGTATTTTTTAGCTAAAGCGATGGAGCCAAACTCATGAGAACCGAAGACATATTCAGCACGGATTGCCTTGCGGATGTCGTCAGAGATTCGTGGTGTATACGGCTTGGCCTCGCGAATAGAGCCACCAGCGTTCTTGTAAGTTTCGCCACGTTGAGCCGCGCTAATCTTTGTAGGGTTGACGCCAAACATTTCAGCCAGTTTATAAATATTTAAACCGTCGGGGTTTTCTCGGATGTAACGGACTTGCTGATTAGTAAGTTTAGCGTCGGGGCGGTCTTCACCAGATTTTCTTAAGCCGAGGGCGACGGCATGTTGCCTGTTTTCGGAACTGGTTGCCCATTCGAGATTGCCGACAAAGTTATTGAGCTTATGTCCGTCGATGTGGTTAATTTCTCTCTTGCTTTCAAGATTAGGAATAAAAGCTAAGGCAACGAGCCGATGAACATAAAACATTTTTGGCTTGTTATCTTTAGAAAGTGTGACGAGCAAATACCCTGAAATCATCGCGGGCTTGAGGATTTTAACTTTGCCTTTATGAAAAGATTTGACCCTTCCGAAATTAGAAACTTGATAGCCTTCGTAAGCAGGGACAGGTAGCCAGATTTCGTCGGGCAAGTCATCTAGCGTCAGCGGATAGAATTTCATCAACGCGGCATAGGCGAGCTTGGATTCTTCGCGGCGGCGGGCGAGCCATTGGCTATACGAATCGTTCATTAAAATCACTCCTTGCAATTTGGGCAGGGGCTGATAAGATAAGCAAAAGTATCCCCTGCGCTGTTTGACCTAAAGGCAGTCTAGCAGAGGATTTTTTAGTTGTAAAGGAGATGATACCTTGATAGCAAAACATAGCTTAATTTATAAGGGCGTGTTGTATAGGAAGGGGCAGAACGTGCCGATGGACGAGCCGACGCCCGAACCGACGCCCGAACCTCAACCCGAACCTCAGCCCGAACCTCAACCCAAACCGACGCCCGAACCCGTCGAGCCGGAACCGGAAATCGAACCCGCCGAGCTCCCGAAACTCAAATGACTATCAAAGAGGAGCTA
>JAFQZB010000008.1 GCA_017406175.1 Selenomonadaceae bacterium
ATTAACTGTCTGCTTTCTCAATTTCGTCTTGCTCTCTGCCATTATGCTTCAACTTTAGGGACTGTGGACAATTTAAAATTCATAACTAAATCGAAGAGTTTTTTATAAAAATGACCAAGATTTTTTCCTGAGCAAACACTACTTTTCAAGGTAATTTTGATAAGATTTTTACGAAAATTTTTTTCGTTAGCATTTAGTCCACAGCCCCTAGAGTTTACCAACACGCTCTAGTAAAATAAAAAAAGAGCTGTTTCCAGCTCTTAAAGTAATGAAACTATTTAGGAGGTAATCTTTATGAAATTAGAAGAACTGCGCTTAAGCTTTGCGGATGAGAATCACCCAGCGAATAAAAATCCCGAACGCCTGAACTTTTTCCGCGAGCTTTGCCAAGACAGCCGCCGCATTGAAATGGAATTGAACACGAGCTATCACACGCCCGAAGAAATCGTAGAGATTATTTCGCGGCTCATTCGCAGACCTGTCGACCCGACGTTTCGGCTTTTTCCGCCGTTTTATGCTGACTTTGGCAAAAACATTTCCTTTGGCAAGAACGTGTTCATCAACTCGAATTGCCATTTTCAAGACCAGGGCGGCATAACGATAGGCGATGGCGTGTTGATTGGGCACAATGTCGTTTTGGCTACGGCGACGCATGACCTTGCCCCTTCGAAAAGCCGCAAGCTCCACTACAAGCCGATTGTCATTGGCGATAACGCGTGGATTGGTTCAAATTCCGTGATTCTACAAGGCGTGACGATTGGCGAATGGGCGGTAGTTGCGGCAGGGGCAGTCGTCACCAAAGATGTTGAACCTTATACGGTCGTTGGAGGCATTCCCGCGAAATTTATCCGCAAGGTTGAAGACGACCTCGGCGACGGGGCTGTTGATTACATTGAAGGACACATTTAACGCCACAAGCTAAGCGGGTCGGCATATTGATAGACGCCGTTGACTTTAACGATGTATTCAAGGTGGAGATGCGGTCCCGTTGAATAGCCAGTGCTCCCGACTTGCGCGATAATCTGTCCGGCAGTGACCATTTGCCCCGCTACGACATGAAGAGTTGAGCAGTGGGCGTAACGGGTGTAAGCATCAATCGCAGGGTGATAAATCAAAACCTGATTGCCGTAGCCGTCGTCGAGGTTGCTAGCAATGACAACTTGCCCGTCGAAAAGCGAACCGATATAAGCCCCGTACTCATAACCCAAGTCAACACCCGAATGAAATTTCCACTCGCCCGATATGGGATGAACTCGCCAACCAAAAGGACTGGTTACGGGCAAATCAATCGCTTGCCCCTCGGCGGACAGAATCACCAGCGCGACAACTATCAATGCCCAAAACCTTTTCAAAGTCAGCAACCTCCTCCGGCTCAAACTCAACGCGCATAGACTTCCAGCGGTCGTGAAGCCAAAACCATTCCGCTGGATATTTTTTTACGTGTTCTTCAATCAGCGACGCCAGCCGTTGCGTCATCTGCTTAATATCGGCGTGTTTATCAGAAGACCTCGTGACTTGAAGGGGCGGGAAAATTTCCAGCGTGTGAGTTCCGTCCAAATTCTTATGCATGAACGCGGGGAAGATTGGAACCTTCCTAAACCGTGACATGCTCGCCGCGCCCGTCACAAAGTTTGTCGCCCGATTGAAGAATTTCACGACGACGCCATCATCACGCCCAACATCTTGGTCCATAATCAGCCCGATAAAGTGTCCCTCGTCAAGCATTTTGTACATCTCACGGACGCCGCTACGATAGGTTATGTGCATACCAATCAGCGTTCGATACTCGTTGATAAACTTGTCCGCACCTTCGGATTTTTGTTTCTTCGCCACGCCGACGAGCGGAATCCCATTTTGCGCGAAGGCTCCGCCCATAAGCTCCCAATTATCGCTGTGGCAAGTCATAATCACCGCGCCGAGCTTGGAAGAATTCTTGTAACGCGTCAAATGCTCCAGCCCGATAACTTTAACGTGATTTGCCATATGACCCTTTAGCTTCGGGAAAGATAGAACTTCCATAAATATCGAACCAAACTGAACGGTACTTTCGCGGGCAATACGGTCAGCCTCTTTATCGTCAACAAAAAGACAGCGGCGGATATTTTCCGTCGCAATCTTTTTCCTCTTGGCGGGCAGGAATACCCAAATCAAACTAGCTAAGCCTCGTCCGAACGCTAAGCAAAACTTTAGCGGCAACAGGCAAATCAGCCCGCTCAACAACTTTAGAAATCTATATTCGATGACGCATCACCCCTTAATTATCGATAACGAGTGGGCGGCGGGTTGGGTGGATAATAACGTCTGCCGTCTCTTTGACGTTGGGGCGGTGGATAATATCGCCTGCCGTCACGATAATACGGTGGCGGGTTCGGCGGCGTGTAGCGATAATCATCACGATGACGACGCCTATCCTCACGGTGCCGGCGTTCCCATTCTTTGCGGTCACGGCGTTCGTTCTCCGTCTCACGCCCCAAAATATACTTATCCCTGAAGTGCGCCCACTTGCTACTACCCAGCTCCTGCGTCTCAATCGGCTTATACAAGTCAACCGTCGACGCTTCAACTTGCCCGCCAAAGATTAGGAGACTTGCCGCCGCCGCGATTAGGAATCTCTTCATTGTGCTCCCCTCCTTAAATCCGTGTCGTGTTGGCTTTTTTTAGCTGTTCAATCTCTTTCTTCAAGCGTTTAACGTTTTGCGAATTAGCTTCCCGCGACTTTCTTGCGGCGTCAATCATGGAGAAGAAGAACGGAATCATCAAGTTGTTTGAAGAATCTATCTTGCCAAATTCGCGGTACAAAATCTCGTAAATATCTTGGTCGGTTAAATCTTTGCGCATATCATTGGTACGGTTAAGACACCAATTAAAGAATCGCGTCGACGCCTCGTAAGAATAGGACGGATTCTCCCGCAAGACTTCGATTTTGTTCGACAGCTCGCCGAGAGCCTTTGCATAATCAGCGAACGACAGAACCCAATTAGAAAAAGTATTCGCCGTCTTGGATTGGGAAACGGAATTGACGTTATAGCGACGGTAGAAGTAAAGCGGGGTCGTGAGCCTCAAGAACCTTTTGGCGTGGCAATACATGTTGATAACCCAGATATAATCGCCGGCTTTGAGGATTTCGGGAAAAGTGATTGCGTTCTGAAGCAGGAAGTCCCGCCGCACGAAATGCGCCCAGCCCGTAGAGAACCCTCTGTCGAAAATCAGCTCGTGAAGAATTCTAGCCGCGTCGTCGACGATTAAAGCTGATTTATCCTCTATGCCCTGCGCGGCTAACTCTTTGCCCTTGCCGTCCCTTAAAACTGCAACATCATTTGGCTTTTCCAAGTAGTAGTGCGCCGCCGTGTAGACAATGTCGGTATTATTTTCCTCCGCCGCAGTGTAGAACGTTTCCAGAGCCGTGCCTAAGAGAAAATCATCGGCGTCCGCGAAGTAAACGTATTTGCCGCCCGCCAGTTTGAAGCCGATATTGCGCGGGACATAACCGCCGCCGCCTGAATTCTTTTCCGTCTTTGTGAGTCTTAGCCGCCCATTAAACTTCGGCAGGTAACTTTCGACAACCTCAATGCTATTATCCGTCGAGCAGTCGTCCACCACGATTACTTCAAAGTCTTGGAACGTCTGAATCAAAAGACTTTCCAGACACTCGCCAACATATTCCGCTGCATTGTACAGAGGAATCACAACCGAGATTGCACAAGTCGATTGATTAAGGAGCAACGCCATAGAATCAATCTTCTTTTGCAGTCGTTCAATCTCGGCGGCTTGTTTGGCAATTAGTTCCTTATCGCCTTCGACCTTGCCTTTGATTTGGTGCGACTCCTTCTTTGTCTCCGCCATGGCTTTATTCTGTTCGCAAATATAAGTACAAAGGATAGAGACTAAAACATCATGCTCGCCGAAATATTTGCCGTACTCCTCTTTTATCGTCTCGTAAACAACATCATCAGTTAGCTCCCTGCTAGAAGACAAGATACGAATGAACCTTACGCTTACGAACTTTTTCAAGACGATGTAGCGATAGTAAGGATTTTCCTTGAAGAATTCGTGCCCGCTCATTAGCTTATCGAGATACTTTAAGCCGCGTAGTATCGGGTCTATCCAAAAGTTCATTCTAACTTGCGGTGTCTTCTTTGCCCGCATAATTGAAGTCTCCGTCAATCGGTAAACGTAAACTATATTGGGCACGCGGAGGATTCTCTTTGCGTAGAACAACAACCCTTGATGCCAAATGTTGTCGTCGCTAATCTTTAAGGCAGGGAAAATTATTTCATGGTCAATCATCAAGTTTCGCCGAATCAACTTCAGCCAAGGAACCACATAATATCTATCGTCTATTATGGATTTGACCCTTGCCTTTAAGTCATCGTCCTCAAGCGTCGGCTTGTCCACCGTTTCCCCCTTCTGAAGGCATTATATTTTCCTGTTCGTGCCATCGGGATTCACCTCGTAAAACTTTTCGCAATACACAACGTCGGCATCATATTCTTTAGCCAAGGTGTAAAGCTCCGCCAAAGCCGTCCGCGTCAATGTGTCGTCATTGTCCATGTTGTAAATATATTCGCCG
>JAFQZB010000087.1 GCA_017406175.1 Selenomonadaceae bacterium
CGTCCATCTGAGCTGCACCAGTGATCATGTTCTTAATATAGTCAGCGTGACCTGGGCAGTCGACGTGGGCATAGTGACGTTTCTCGGTCTCGTATTCAACGTGTGCGGTGTTAATCGTAATGCCGCGTTCGCGTTCTTCCGGAGCCTTATCAATGTTCTCGTAGGATTCGTATTTGGCGAAACCTTTTTCAGAGAGGATTTTGGTAATAGCCGCCGTCAAGGTCGTCTTGCCGTGGTCGATATGTCCGATAGTACCAATGTTTACGTGGGGTTTGCTACGGTCAAACTTCTGCTTTGCCATTTAAATAAACACTCCTTATTTCTAAAAGATTATCTAAAGTATTGAGCCGTCAATTAATCGGCTCTCCTCTGTATCTCGCAACAATCACGTCCGAAATATTCTTCGGAACTTCATCATAGTAAGCAACTTCCATTGAGTAGGAGCCGCGCCCTTGAGTTTTGGAACGCAAGTCAGTCGCATAGCCGAACATCTCTGACAGCGGAACGAATCCATGAATGATTTGCAAGTTATTGCGTGGTTCCATGCCGTCAATCTTGCCGCGTCTTGAATTCAAATCGCCGATAACGTCGCCCATGTAATCTTCGGGAACTGTGACTTCGACTTTGACGTAAGGCTCAAGCAACACGGGTTTAGCCTTTTCCGCCGCCGCCTTGAATGCCAACGAACCTGCGATTTTGAACGCCGCCTCCGAGCTGTCGACTTCGTGGAAGGAGCCGTCATAGACAGTCGCCTTGACGTCAACCATCGGGAAGCCCGCAAGTACTCCGTTCTCCATTGCTTGCTTGACGCCCGCCTCAATCGGATTGATGTACTCTTTGGGAATGACGCCGCCGACGATTTTGTTTTCAAAGACGAATCCTGCGCCCGTCTCGTTCGGCGAAATCTCCAACCAACAATGTCCGTATTGCCCGTGACCGCCCGTTTGACGAACGAATTTGCCTTCAGCCTTTTGCGTCTTGCGAATCGTCTCGCGATAGGCAACTTGCGGTTCGCCGACTTTGCAATCAACTTTGAACTCGTCTAACATGCGGTCTACGATAATTTGCAAATGCAATTCGCCCATGCCAGAAATTATGACTTGTCCGGTCTCAGGGTCGGTTCGCACTTTGAAGGTTGGATCCTCTTCGGCGAGCTTCTGAAGGGCAATTCCCATTTTGTCTTGGTCGTTTTTAGTCGCAGGCTCAACCGCAACCGAGATGACCGGGTCGGGGAATTCCATTGACTCAAGGATAATCGGATGCGCCTCGTCGCAGAGGGTGTCGCCCGTCGTCGTGTCCTTTAAGCCGACAACCGCCGCTATATCGCCGCTGTAGAGGTAATCGATTTCCTTACGGTTGTTCGCGTGCATTTGGAGGATTCGCCCTATGCGTTCCTTCTTGCCCTTAGTCGAGTTGTAGACGTAGGAACCGCTCTTTAGGACGCCGCTATAAACTCTGACGAACGCTAGCCTACCAACGAAAGGATCCGTCATAATCTTGAACGCCAACGCGGCAAAAGGTTTCTCGTCGCTTGCGGGGCGTGAATCCTCGGTGCCGTCGGGCGTGACGCCTTCAATCGGCGGAATATCCGTCGGGGCGGGCATGTAATCAACTATCGCGTCTAGCAAAGGTTGAACGCCACGGTTCCTGTAAGACGTGCCGCAAGTTACAGGAGTCATCGTGCAGTTGATAACCGCCTTACGAATCACGGCTTTTACCTCGTCGATTGTGACTTCCTCGCCGCCGAGATATTTTTCCATGAAATCATCGTCTTGCTCCGCGCAAGCTTCCAAAAGTTTGTCGCGATAATCTTCCGCCATGTCTAGCATATCGTCGGGGATTTCAACTTCCCTTGAGACTTTGCCTAGGTCGTCGTCGTAAACAATCGCTTCCATTTTGACGAGGTCGACAATCCCTTTGAAGTTATCTTCCGCGCCAATCGGCAACTGAATTGCTACGGCGTTCGTATGAAGTCTATCGCGCATCATCTGAATAACGTGGTAGAAGTCCGCGCCTGTGATATCCATCTTATTGACGTAAGCCATGCGCGGGACGTTGTATCTTTCCGCCTGCCGCCAAACAGTTTCCGTCTGAGGCTCGACGCCGCCGCGTGCCGTTAGGATTGCTAGTGCGCCGTCCAAAACTCTCAAAGATCTTTCAACCTCGACCGTGAAATCAACGTGCCCTGGCGTATCGATGATGTTGATTCGCGTATCCTTCCAGTAACAAGTTGTCGCCGCCGAGGTTATCGTAATGCCGCGTTCCTGTTCTTGCTTCATCCAGTCCATAGTCGCCGCGCCTTCGTGGACTTCGCCGAGCTTGTGATTGACACCCGTATAAAACAAAATCCGCTCAGTCGTAGTCGTCTTGCCGGCGTCTATGTGCGCCATGATACCTATGTTGCGAGTTTTTTCTAATGAAAACTCTCTTGACACTTAACTTGCTCCTTACCAGCGATAGTGTGCGAAAGCCTTATTCGCCTCCGCCATCTTGTGGGTGTCTTCCTTCTTCTTAATCGATGCGCCGGTATTGTTTGCTGCGTCCATAAGCTCGCCGCTAAGTCTAGCGTCCATAGTTTTTTCTCCGCGCAGTCTGGCGTAATTGACCAGCCAACGGATTCCCAATGTCTGACGACGATCGGGGCGCACTTCGACGGGAACTTGATAGTTCGCACCGCCCACGCGACGCGCTCTGACTTCCAGAACCGGCATAACATTCTTAAGTGCCGTCTCGAAGACTTCCAGCGGATCTTTACCTGTCTTTTCTTTTATGGTGTCGAAGGCGTCATACACCACGCGCTGAGCTACGCTCTTTTTGCCCGACAGCATGACTTTATTTATAAACTTCGCAACCGTCTTTGAATGATAGACAGGATCCGGCAGAACGTCTCGCTTAGGCACAGAACCTTTTCTTGGCATTCTTGCTCCTCCTTAGAAATTATTTCTTCTTCGCCTTAGCTTTCTTCGCGCCGTATTTGGAACGCGCTTGCTTGCGGTCTTGAACGCCAGCGGTATCTAGGGAGCCGCGAATGATATGATAGCGAACACCCGGCAAATCCTTGACGCGCCCGCCACGAATCAAAACAACGCTGTGCTCCTGCAGATTATGCCCGATACCAGGGATATATGCAGTGACTTCAATGGCGTTAGTCAAGCGGACACGCGCAACCTTGCGAAGTGCCGAATTCGGTTTCTTGGGCGTCGTCGTGTAAACGCGAGTGCAAACGCCGCGCTTCTGCGGGCACTCTTTCAGAGCCGGAGCCGTGGATTTTTCGTCCAGCATCTGACGACCTTTTCTCACTAATTGATTTATGGTTGGCATGCGCCCACCTCCTTCCAAAATTTTCATGCCTAGTTAAAAGCGCGCCAATATTATCATTGCCAAAAATGCTTGTCAAGCCCGTAATGGCGCGACCTCGAAAAAAAACTCGTCTTTTGATTGAAAAATTTTTCTCAAAGTCATAAAACGCGTCATGACTGCCTCTGAACCGAAAAGGAATGAATTAATCGTTCGTTTTGATTGATATAAAAAATTTTTTGAATTATAATCGGC
>JAFQZB010000088.1 GCA_017406175.1 Selenomonadaceae bacterium
CAACGCCCAAATCATCAATCCCGAAATGGACGCACAAGACGACAAAGACGCGATAAAAAAAATCGGCGAAATTCTTAAGAACGCGGGCTATGTCAATTCGGCTTACATCGATGCCGTACTTGAGCGCGAAAACAATTTCCCTACCGGCTTGCAACTCCTTACGTCGGCAATCGCAATTCCTCACGCAACACCCGAAGGAAACGTCCTCAAAAACGGAATCGCGGTCGCTAAACTCAAAAAGCCCGTCAAGTTCCATTCAATGGAAAATCCCGACGAAACTGTTAATGCCGAATTTGTTTTCCTGCTTGCGCTTAAAGACAGCGGACAACATTTGGCAATCTTGCGGGAAATGTTTACCAGTTTCCAAAATCCCGACGTGATCCAAGCATTGAAAGACTCAACGAGTGCTAAACAAATTCTCGACATCATGGAAAAGTATTTCGGCAAGAAGTAAGGTTCAACCCTTTTTTTGAACTACTCGTAAGAGATTCATGAGAAGTTTGGAAGTCAAGCTACCCTTATTCTCAAAGGTGAGTCCAAATCGCCCACACACGGTCGCCTTTCGGGTTCCGCTTACTTGTAATTTTTCAAAGCACGAATGCGTGCATACATTTTTTAGAGTGGTCGTCTTCCACTGACACGTTGTTTTTTACGGCAGAACGATTTAACTGCCAACCACCTCTCGCCGATTGGTAAGAGTTTAGTTGAAGAGTTTTTAGTAGTCAAGCGGCAATTCAGCTCATCAAGTCTTCTTGCCGCAATGGTGGATAAATTGATTGGAGGTTATCAAAATGGCAAGAAAAAAAATTATCGTGGCGTGCGGCGGAGCGGTCGCAACCAGCACAGTAGCGGCGGACGCAGTTCGCGACTTGTGCAAAGCAAACGGCATTGACGCCGACGTTCAGCAAATGCGCATTATCGAAATCGAAGGCAATCTCGCGGGCGTCGACTTGGTTATCACGACCATGCGCATTAAGCCGACCTGGAGCACTCCTTACGTCAACGGTATGGCTTTCCTCACCGGCATTAACAAAGAAGCGACCGAAGAAAAAATTCTCAACATCCTCAAGAAGTAAGACCATTAAACCACCCCCGACAACGGCGGGCGACTCTGCCGAGTGTAGGGTCGCCCGTCAAAATTTTTCAAAGGAGGGAATCCTCGTGGATATGATTTTGAGCGTCGTCCAATATTTTATCGACTTGGGCGCAGCCGTCATGCTCCCGCTTGTTATTTTCATCATTGCAATTTTACTTGGAACGCCGCTTAGTCGTTCAGTCAAGCGTGTATACACGTTTTCCAATATATTGGAATTTGTCATTTGCACCTCCAAATCGCTAAAATTTTGCCGTTTTAGCTTTCAAAATCAGTTTTTCGGCTCAATCACTCAAAATAATTGACCCGCGCCGCAATTCGTGCTAAAGTTCAGCTGTTAGACTAACTAAGCACGTCGGAGCGCGAGTCAAATCCTTTTCTCGGCAAGTTTAATCGTTTCGACGTGTAAAATCAAGCACGAAGGAGCGATTTTTATGTTTGAAACAGAAATCTGGCGCGAAATCAAGAAAGGCAAGGGACTTTATCACATCAGCAACTGCGGACGAGTTAAAAGTCTCTGGTATGGGCGCGAAAAAATACTCAATCCGAGTGTAAACAGCGCAGGATACTTGCATTTGGTCTTGTGTGTCGACGGCAAACGCTTGGATTGCAATGTTCATGTGCTCGTTGCCGAAAATTTCGTTCCCAATCCCGAAAATTTGCCCGAAGTGAATCACATTGACGGCAACCGACTGAATAATTGCGCGGACAACTTGGAATGGACGACGCAAGGCGAAAATGTCAGGCACGCGGCGCGATTGGGCTTGCTCAAAATAAAAAAAGGCGCGGATAATCCGTGCGCAAAGCTTACAATGGAAGATGTTCGTTATATTCGGCGCGTCTATATCTCTCATCACCCTGAATTTGGCGGACGTGCGTTGGCTCGCAAGTTCAAAGTCGTTCCCAAGACGATTTACGATATAATTCACGGAAAAATTTATAAGGAACTCGATTGACAGTGTGTTTTTGCTCAATGATTCGGTCGTTGTCACAGCGTCGTTGTTGTTTATTCCGATAACGATTCTGGTCGCGGCAATCGTACCCGGCAACGTGATTCTGCCCTTCGGTGACTTGCCCACTATCGGCTTCTTCATTGCAATGGCTGTCGCTGTCCACGGAGGTAACCTGTTCCGCACGATTATCAGCGGCTCCGTCATCATGGCTTTCACCTTTTGGATTTCAAATCTGATGATAGGCTTGCATACGCAAATGGCTCAAGGCGTCGGACAAGTCGCCGAAGGTATTTCGCAAGTCGCTTCGCTCGACCAAGGCGGCTCGCCTCTGACTTTTATCTTAGCTCAAATCGGCAACACGACAAATGCAAGTGCTCTTGCTATCGTCGCCGTGATTTACGCACTGTGCGTCATTTACACTGCGATTTGGTCTCGCAAACAATACAAGGAATGGGAAGAAGAACTCGCACAAGGTTAATGAGGTGACATTATGAAAGATTATTTGAAAGAACTTGTCCGCTTGCAAAAGAGCGGCGAGGCAGTCGGCATCTACTCGGCTTGCACCGGAAACAGTCTCGTGCTTGAAGCTTGTATGCGTCACGCGCTGGAAACAAACACCGTCTTGCTTATCGAGTCGACGGCTAATCAAGTCGACCAATACGGCGGTACTTCATTGCAAAAGAAATTGACCCGCGTTGCTCATTGTGCTAAAGTGATACCGTCTAAAGCCCACCAAGCACGTCGAGACGTGAGCCAATTTCTTTTCGGTCGTTAGTCTAATCGTTTCGGCGTGTAAAATCAAGACACGAAGGAGCGATTTTTATGTTTCAAGGCGAACTCGACATTTTGCAAGCCGAACTTTACAAACTTTCGCCGACTGCGCAGAAACTTATGAAAAAATTCTTCGCAGAACTCGACGAGTTGAAAAAATCTCTGCTGAAATGCAATGGCGACCTGCCGCACGAAATCTGGCGCGACATCGAAGCCTACGAAGGACTTTACAAAGTCTCCAATTTCGGGCGCGTCAAATCTTTTCACTTCGGCAGAGAAAAACTGCTTAAAGCAGGCGTGAGCAATACAGGTTATGCGAACGTGTCCTTAACGAAGAACAAGACGAAGAAAAATTTTCATGTTCACGTTTTAGTTGCCAGAGCATTTCTGCCGAATCCCGAAGGTAAACGCGAAGTCAATCATATCGACGGCGATAAAACGAATAATTGCGTCGAAAATCTCGAATGGGTGACCGGCTCGGAAAATACACGTCATGCGATTCAAAACAGACAGCTAAAAATAAAAAAAGGTTCGCAATGCTATCAAGCTAAGCTGACAGACGAGCAGGTTCGTTACATTCGGCGTGTTTACATTCCTCGTCATCACGAATTTGGACAACTTGCCCTTGCGAGGCGATTCAATGTAAGTTCATCAACTATTTACGAAATAATTTCAAGGAAAACTTACAAAGACATCTTTTGAACTGCCACGAAAAAAAATCCGAAATACTTTGCCAAGCACTATTACGGCTCCGCGACCGAAATCGCTTACAAGCGCAAATACTCTTTCTCTGACAGGTGGCGTTACTATTATGCCACGCCCGAAGTTGAAAAGGCAATAGATACACTGTTTGCCAACTTCAAAGACGGCGTGCCGCTCGGTTTACTCGACCAGTTCTTGCCCATTCAATATACCAAAGTCCGTAACGGCGAACTTGCCAACGACCCGAAAGTTTTGGTCATGGACAGAGTCTGCAACTGTATCGACGAATATCTTTTCGGCACTCAACAACAAAAACTCGGCTGAAGGAGGATTTCAAATGCTTGTCACCAGTAAAGAACTTTTGCTCGACGCTCAGAAGAATCACTACGCAGTTGGTGCGTTCAACGTCGAGAACATGGAAATGGTTATGGCTGTCCTTGCGGCGGCGGAACAGCAGAAGTCTCCCGTCATCATGCAGACAACTCCGGGAACCGTCAAATATGCGGGCTTTGATTTCTACTTCGCCAACGTCCGCACTGCCGCTGAACGTACGAAAATTCCGGTCGTGATGCATCTCGACCACGGCAACTCCTTCGCAATGGCTATGCAAGCTTTCCGCGCAGGTTACACTTCGATTATGATTGACGGCTCCAAACTTCCTTTTGAGGAAAACATCGACTTAACGAAATCCGTCGTCAATGTCTGCCACGCAAGCAATGTTCCGGTCGAAGGCGAACTGGGCAAAGTCGGTGGCAAGGAAGACGATTTGGAAAACGACGACGATAATCCCTACACCGACCCGCAAGAGGCAAAAATTTTTGTCGAGCGCACCGGCGTTGATTCTCTTGCTATCGGAATTGGCACTGCGCACGGCGTCTACAAGGGCATTCCGAAAGTCAACATGGAAGTCCTGAGCGCAGTTCGTCAAGTCGTAGATGTTCCTTTGGTCATGCATGGCACTAGCGGAGTTCCCGACGAACAAGTTCGCGACGCCGTAAGTCGCGGCATTTGCAAAGTCAACTATGCGACCGACCTGCGCATCGCTTTCACCAACGGCGTAAAAGAGTTCATGGCAAATAATCCCAAAGCCTTCGACCCGAAAAAGTACTCAACTCTTGGCATGAATGAAGTCACAGCTTACGTTGCTCAAAAAATGGAGGTGGTCGGCAGCGTCGGCAAAGCTTAACCATTAACCCTTTCCACAACCTCCCAAATTTTTGTCCCGGTTTCAACAGGGACTTTTTTTTTCGGCTTTCCCGTCCCCACACTCCCACCAAAAGATGATACACAAAGGAGAATAGCAGTTGCAGTGTTACTTTTAAAACGGCGAAAACCGCGTCACGACGCCAAAAAATAACTCTGGTCGCAGAAAGGTAACACAAGAAAGGTAACACCATTTTTAAAAAAGGTAACACCCATTTTGTCTCGGTGTTACCAAAGTGTTACCTCGAAAATGGCGTCAGGACGCCAAAAAATGGCAAAAGTAACACGGTAACACCGGTAACACCGATTTTTTTAGCTATAATAGGAAAAAAAAAATGCGCGCGCGCAAAAATGTGACTTCTGCAACTTTTTTGCACGCGTCTACTTTTTTTTTCTATAGGAGAGAAACATCATTTTGGGTGTTACCAGTGTTACCTTTTAAAAATATATATATAAAAGCTAGCTATAACGCCACTTTTAGGCTATTTTTTAGGTAACACTTTTGGTAGCACTTTGGTAACACCATGGGCTTCGGTGTTACCTATTTTATGTATAATGGCGTCAGAACGCCAATTAGCTTATTGGACTCAAAAATCTTTCGGAGTTCCTTATTTTTGGAGAATGGCGTTCTGACACCAATTAGCTTTCTAGACTAACTCAACGACGTACA
>JAFQZB010000089.1 GCA_017406175.1 Selenomonadaceae bacterium
CGAGGCGCAAGTGCAAGCAGGTAATCCGGTCGAGAATCAATCTGCGCGGCAAGTTCAAGAGTCTGTCAAACAATGGAAAGAAGCTAAAAGCAAAGAATTATCTGAAACGGTTGCTAAAGAATTTAATCTCTTTGCGGACGAGTATGAAGTAGCCGACCAGAGTCAAAGAGGCGACGAAAGTGAAGAAAATATTGTTATCGAGAATAGTTCCGCGCCAATACAAAACTCTGAATTGACTTCGCCGCCAACGGAGCAGAGAGAAGATGAGGTTGCCCCCGCTGATCCGATTCAATCTTTCACTGACGAAGAAAATCTTGGCGTCGAGTTGGAAAAGAAACGTGCGGAAACGAAAAAATTATTGGACAAAATATCTATTCTTATTCAGACCGCCGCCGATACAAAGCTTGACGAAACAATACGAGGTTTAAAAGTAATCCACACTGTCCTAAGCTCAAGTTGTGAGTAATACTTACAGTCAAAAATTAAAATAACTTGTTAAGAGCGAAGGCGGCGTTAAATTATTTTAGCAAAATGTGTAGATGTTAGTGTCATTTGGACGAGACTAAGAAACGCAAAAAATTGCCAAAAAGCCGCAGAAAATCATAAACGCAACCTTTCCCCTTTCGCAGGAAAAAAAGAATTGCAAGACAAGGAAAGGCTGTTATGTTATGATAACTCCGGTGATGAAAATGTTGACTAATAGGCAACGCGAAATTTTAAATTACATTGCACGGCAAGAAGGATATGTAACAAGTCAACAGCTGGCGGACGAATATGAAGTAAGTCAGCGGACGATTCGGACGGACATTCAAAGCATCCAAGTCGAGCTGAAGAAATTCGGAGCTGAAATAGAAAGTCGCCCGAAAGTCGGATTTCGACTGGTTAGGGCGAAAGGCTCAGATTTATCGGAGCTTTTGGAGCAGTCGGAAGAAATTTCGGCTCAATCGAGAGTTTTGGCAATCATTCTCCTTCTTTCACTTCATGAAAAGTTGACGACCGAGAAGCTGGAACAAAGATTGCAAGTGAGCCGAAATACGATTGTCACTGACATGAAGTTGGTCGCAAGGAAAGTGACGAGTTCCAGCTTGGAATTGTACACCAAGAGTTACGACGGAACCCAGCTTCTTGGTGAGGAGGTCGCGTTGAGAAATTTCGCGTTGAAGACTCAAGGCGAGTTGCGCAAGCTCAATGCGAAATTTCTGGCAGAAGTCGGTGCGGAGTTAGCGCAATTCAAGTCGGTGACGGATTCGCTGATTTCTTACGTCGAGGAGATGATGGGAGTTAAACTGTCGGACAAAGCGGTTTGCGAACTTCGGGACATAATTCCGCTTTGTCTGGCAAGGAGTGCTTTGAATCATCATGCGTTGCCTTCTTCAAATATGGAGAATTTACTGGAGTTGCGAGCAGGAATTTACAGCTATCTTTCGGAGTTCAGTGCGGTTTCGATAACGGAGGGCGACGCGGATTACTTGGCTGTTCTCTTTACAAGCTCGCAGAAATTGAATCAGAAAGCCAATCCCGATGACAAAGTTGCGCAGGATTGCCGAGACTTTTTGCTTGAGTACGCGGCGGAAGTGAACATCGCGATTGACTTCGAGGACGTTCTGGTCAAGCAATTCGTGGTTCATTTGCAAACAGCAATCTTTCGGTTGAGACATGGCTTGCCGATAGAAAACGCGTTGCTCGACGAAATCCAGTACGCTTCGTCTTTCGTTTACGATACGGCGGCAAGATTGTTGAAAAAGATTGAGACCGTTTGGAAAGTTTCGATGCCGGATGCGGAAATTGCGTTTGTGACGATTTACTTGGAAGCTCTCCTTCAGCAATTTTCCGAAAGAGAGCGACCGTTACGGGTGATTGTGGTCTGTCACGGCGGTATGGCGACTTCGACTTTGCTGAAGAATCGGCTGGCAGTTTGTATGCCGACGCTTCGGATTGAAAAAATTTGCCGGTATGAAGACTTGGACAAGGAGTTGCCGATTCTTCGTCCTGATTTGATTTTGACGACTCTGGGCATGAACATTGCCGGTTGTCAGTGTGTGCAAGTCAATCCTATTCTTCCGGCAAGCGACATCAAAAAAATTTCGGAGGCTTTGTCGAGGATTGCTTATCGAAAGAGAAACGACTTGCTCATCAGCAAGACGGACAATGAGAATCTCAGCCTAATTGAAGAATTGTTGCCGAAGGAGTTTTGTCAATTCCTGACGCGGTTGCCTGAATGGAAGGTTGCAATTCGTCAAGCGGCTGTGCCTTTGGTCAGAGCGGGAAAAATCACGTCGGATTATGCAGAAGATATGATTGGCGTGGTGAAGAAAATGGGCAACTATATGATTTTCATTCCGGAGATTGCGTTCGTGCACGCCAAGACCGATAACGTAATGGAAAACGGGATTGCGGCGTTGTTCCTGCCGGAGACGATTGACTTCGGATCGCTGACTGTCAGTCCCGTGAAAGTTATCGTCGTGGTAGCGAATCGCGAAGAAAATTTCGTGTTGACGCGGCTGATTCGACTTCTCATGCAAGGCGGCAACATCGAGAAATTCAAATGTGCGAGAAGTTACGAAGACTTGAAACTTTTGGAGGCGAAGTAAATGCAGGTGATAGAAGTTCTTTGCAACACGGGTTTGGGTTCGGGCTTGTTCATTGAGATGAATATTCGCGAGATACTGGAACGGCACGGTTTGGACGATAGATTTGAGACGAAACACGGAGCACTCTACGACGTGGATTGGCTTGCGATTTCGTTTGCAGTCGTTGCCAAAGACCTTGCGCCTTTTGTGAACGCGCCGCCTTCTTGCAAGCTGATTGTCTTGGACAGCGTGGTTGACGCGGACGAGTTGGAGCGAAAACTTTTGACGGAGCTCAAGTAAATGGACTTGGTCAGCTGGATATTCTTGTTGCCGGACGTTTTCTTGAGTCTGATAGTTTTTGTCGGGCTGATATTGCAACGGAGACGGTTCTCGGAAATATTGAGCGGCACGGTGAAAGTTTTGCTGGGTTATCATTTCATCTTGTTCGGAGGAAAAGTCATCGCTGAGGCGTCGGCACCGCTGGTTGAAATGTTTTCTGCGAGCTTTCATTTGAGCGGCGTGGTCGTGAATGTAGAGGCGGCGACTGGCGTCGTGCTCAATGCTTATGGTTTCGACGTGGCGTTGATAATGTGCGCGGGGCTTGCAGTGAATTTGTTGTTGGCGAAAATATCACGGTGGCATTACGTCTTCGCGACGGGACATCAGGCGTTATATATGGCGTGCGTGCTGGTTATGATTTTGCGCGGTTTCGGCTCGGAGGGTGTTTGGCTGTATTTGCTGGGCGCGTTAGCTCTGGGCTGTTTGATGACGCTATCGCCGGCATTGGTTCAGCGATACACGGTGAAAATCTGCCGGAACGACAGAATCGCGCTGGGACACTTCGGAAGTTTCGCTTACTTTGTCTCGGCATTTCTTGGCGAGCTTTGGGGCAAGTCGGATAAATCAGCTGAAGATTTGAAAATTCCTGCATGGCTGGGTTTTATTCGAGATACTCCGGTCATGTTGTTTTTAACGGTGGCGAGCATTGATATTTTCGCGGCGTCAATGTCTCCAAAATTCGTCGAGCAAAATTTATCTTCGGGGCAAAGCTGGCTGATTTATTCAATGGGGCTGGCGATTCAGTTTACAATAGGCTTCGTGATAATTTCGACGGGCATTCGCTGGATAGTAGATGAGATAGTTCCGGCGGTTCGCGGGATTGCAAGAGCTTGGATAAAGGGAGCGATTCCGACGGTAGATTGCCCGCTGGTTTTTCCGTATGCGCCAAATTCGTTGGTGATAGGATTTTTATCGTCATTTCTCTCAGGAGTAATTTCGATGTTTCTGATGATGGCTTGCGGCTTGCCGGTTATTTTACCGAGTGCAGTGCCGCATTTTTTTTGCGGAGCGACGGCGGGAATTTACGGCAATGTAACGGGTGGAGTTCGCGGCGCGATAGTTGGCGGCTTGATGAACGGAGTTTTGATTTCGTTCTTGCCATTGTTGGCGATGCCCGCGCTGAAAAATTTAACTCAAAGCGGCGTGGCGTTTGCTGACGCAGATTTTAATTTGGCGGCGATTTTGCTGAACTCGTGGCTGGAACGGTCGGGCGAAGGCGGCGTGCTGGTGATTTTGCTCGGAATAATTTTGCTGTCGATACTGATTCCGGCGAGCTTGGAGGATCGCGACAAAGATACACCGTGGTTCATGCAGAAATAGGGCGCAAGCCCTTTTTTTATTGCCGCATTTGCGGAAGTAGTTTGGTATGGTTGAGAAATTTTGGAGCGACTATAATGCGCACAACAAAGATAAGTAATAATTCAAAGGAACATTTTAAGGAGGAACTGAAAATGGAAAATGTGTATCTGGCAAGAGTGGACGACCGTTTGATTCACGGGCAAGTGATGACGGCTTGGATGAAGACGTATCCCGCGAAGCAAATTGTTATCATCGACGACGAGGTTGTTAAGGACAGCTTCATGATCAACGTTTTGACGATGGCTGCACCTGCCGGCGTGAAAGTTCGCGTGTTCGGCGTGGAAAAGGCGGCAACGCTCCTGAAAAAAGGCGTCAAGAATCCGACAATCCTTTTGGCGAAAACTCCGATAACGTACTGGCGGCTGATTGATTCGGGCGTCGACCTGCCCGCAGTGAATCTCGGCGGCATGGGCATTAACGGCGAACGCAAGACGCTGTACAAAAATTTGGCGGCTTCCGACGCGGAGCGCGAGGCGATTCAGAACATGATTAGCAAAGGCGTCGACGTGAAAATCCAAGTCATTCCGGCGGATAAAATCGTTGATGTAGCCGAATTGCTCAAGTAGAAAAAAATTTTGGCGGCAGATTCTTCGAGATGAGGGGTCTGCCGCTGATTGAAAGGAGCGATTTCAAATGATGTTCTCTGCGTTACTGGTTGCAATTATAGCGACTATAAGCCAATGGTGGTTCAGTCACGTCATAACGAGAACTTGGCTGTATCCGCTTTGGGCAGGATTTTTAACGGCTCTGGCACTGGGCGAACCGCAAAACGGAATGATAGCGGCGGCATATATTCAGCTGACGTATCTTGGCTGGATAACGGCGGGCGGCACGATGCCCGGTAATCTCATGGTTGCAGGTGTTTTCGGTACAGCCCTTACGATTTTGTCAGGCGCAGATCCGGCACTTGCTCCGACCTTCGCAGTTCCGTTCAGCTTAATTGGAATTTTAATGAATCAAGCATACATGACAATCAACAGTTTCTGGGTACACCGCGCTGATAAATATCTCGAAGAAGGAAATATCACGGGCGTTCGGATTATGAACTATGTACCGTCCTGCTTGACTTCAATGGTTGTCTACGGCATTCCGGCTTTTGCACTTGTTTACTTCGGCGGCGACTTCGCGCAGGCAGCACTTGCAGCACTTCCTCAAGTTGCAGTTGACGCACTCAATGTTGTTGCAGGTCTTATGCCCGCACTTGGTATCGCGATGTTGCTGAGCTTTCTCGGACAGAAAAAAATCTTCGCGTTCTTCTTCATCGGTTACTTCGCTACGATTTACGGACATCTTGACACAATGGCAATCACGGTCTTCGCAGTGCTCATCGGCATTCTGGTTTACTTCTTCACGGCAATGAAAAAGCCTGAACCACAGCAAGCGGCGGCGGCTCCGGCTCAAGATGATGATGACGAGGAGGAATTGTAATGGCAACGGAAAAAAAGTTGACGCGGACGGATTTAATCAAGCATTGGCTTTTGGGCTATTCCTCCGAGACGTGTTACAACTACGAAAGACTTCAAGCGTTGGGCACGACCAGTGCGATGATTCCGATAGTTAATCGGCTTTATGACACAGATGCGGAACGCGCTCAAGCTTTGAAAAAATACATGGTCTTCTTCAACACCGAGCCTTCATTTGTCGGCACAGTGATTCACGGCGTGGCGGCGTCAATGGAAGAGCAAGCCGCTAACGGTAAGAAAGTTACGGCGGAAGATATTAACGCAGTGCGCACGGGCTTGATGGGACCGATTGCCGGTATCGGCGACACGGTTTCGCAAGGTATCATCTACCCGATTCTCGCCGGTATCTGTTGCTCTCTTGCGCTCGCAGGAAATTTCGCCGGACCGATTCTCTTTGAAGTCTTGTACAAAGTTATCATGTTGGGTTTGGGTTTCACGATGTACATGACGGGCTACAAGCAAGGCAAGTCGGCAATTCTGAATATCTTGCAAGCGGGCACACTCGGCACAATCACGGAAATTTTCAGCATCGTAGGTTTGATGGTCGTTGGAAATATGGCGGCGTCAAGAGTAAATATCGCGACTGGCGTAGCGTTCCAAGTCGGAGAAGTTGCGTTCAATCTGCAGTCAATTCTTGATTCGCTCCTGCCGGGTATGTTGCCTCTTGCGGCGACGCTGTTTGTCTGGTGGTTGCTTAGCAAGAAAATGCAAGCGACGTACATCATCCTGATAATCTTCATCGTCGGTATCATCTGCTCGCTGACGGGTTTGTTGACTACGGCGGCTTAATCGGAGGAGGAAATTGAAATGATTGGAATAGCGGTAATAAGTCACGGCGGTTTGTGTGAAGGTTTATTCGATAGCGTCGGCATGATAGCCGGCACGCCTGAGCAAGCGGAAGTTCTCTCGCTGAAACCGGGAATGTCTCCTGACGATTATCGGCAGAAACTTTCGGAAGTGATTAAGCGTTTGGACACGGGCGCGGGCGTCTTGGTCATGGTTGATATTCTCGGCGGCACACCGTTTAATTCGGCGGCGTTCCTCACGCAGGAGACGGATAAAGTTGAGGTCGTGACGGGTGTAAATCTTCCAATGCTGATTAGTGCGTCGCTTGAGCGTACAGACGATATGACGTTGATTGAGCTTGCGGAAAAAGTTCGAGCGGCGGGCGCGGATTCGATAAAAATTTTGCAACAACAATCGGCGGCAGAAGTCGACGATGATGAGGAGGTTTGAGCCGTGAACAACATGAAAGCATTACGTCTGCAGGAAGTCGGCAAGTTGGAAGTTCAAACGGTGCCGCTTCGTGAACTCAAAGACGAAGAAATTTTAGTTAAGGTTGGAGCGTGCGGAATTTGCGGCTCGGACATTCCAAGAGTATTTATCAGCGGTGCGCACAAAATGCCGCTCACGATTGGGCACGAGTTTTCGGGCGAAGTTGTTGCGGTCGCCGCCGAAAAAGATAACGACCTCATCGGCAGGAAATGCGCTGTTTTCCCGCTGATACCTTGCGGGCATTGCGATTCGTGCCAGACGGGACATTTCGCGCAGTGCAGGAGTTATGATTATCTCGGCTCGCGTTGCGACGGCGGTTTTGCCGAATATTGCATAATCCCATCGCGTTGGCA
>JAFQZB010000090.1 GCA_017406175.1 Selenomonadaceae bacterium
AAAAAAACAATCCGAGTTTAAAATGAAAGAACTCAAAGCGGCTTGGCAACCTATCTCCAAAATTAAAGAAATTCCTCTCAATGTCGATGCTTGTATCTCCTGCCTAGAAGATATAAAAATTCTTGAGAAAGAACTAAAAAAATTTAAGCGAACATTGTTATCTCAAGAAGGTGTCACAGATGAACTCGATAAGCGTAAGTCTGCTGAGCAAAAATAAGTTATACTATCACTTCCTAAGCAAGAATAAGGGCTCCAAAAAAAGTTCGGGCAAGAGGCTTGCCAAAGCCTCGCCCAACTTTTTTTAGGGATTTTTTTATTTGGCTCACCCAAGAAGCAACTCTTATGATTATTATAAATTTTTTACAATTAGTAGTAATTTTTAGACATTACAAGTAATGTTACAATTCATTGGAATTCAGGAGGTATCCGAGCATGAATAATCTTTCGTCATCTCTCATCACTGTTGAAGAGCTTTGCGAGGAGTTGCTAATCGGGAAAAATCTTGCCTACAAACTTCTTGCCAATGGAACTATAAAAGCCTTTCGGATAGGACGCATTTGGAAAATTCCTCAACAGAGTCTCTACGAATTCATCAATCAACAAAGGGATTTTAATTCGTCCGTATAGTCCACTCTGTCCTAACGTAAAAAGGCAACAGCAAACAAGCCCTGTAATTGCAAATGATTATCAAAAGTGCTGAGCAAGTTGCCTAAACAACTTTCTACATTGCAAAAAGGGTGCAGTACTCCTATAAAAAACTCTAAGTGGGCGGTCTGGGCATGGCAAAAGGACACTCGCAAAGTTCAGGAACGCCAAGCGAAACAAAAGTCTGCTTCAACCAAGAGCAAAGAGAATCGTACCCTTCGGCAGTCTTCTTCCTCAAATCTCCAATCAAGAAATTTCTATAGAGCAACTGATGAACGGAATTACTAAGAGAAGCAACGACAACCTCAGTTGGGCAAACTTTGTAAGACGAGTCATCTTGTTCGGGGTGCTCAGCAAAATAAGCGTTGACTCTATCTTCCAAACCATTTGAGAATTTGATTGCGGGAACGCCCTTTGTGGCAAAAGCATACTCAACCCACAAGTCAACGTTACCGGCAGGCAAACTGCTATCACGCAACAAATCAAAGGGAATCTTACTATCCTTAAGTGTCGAATCTGTCATTTCTGAATCGCCGCCAAAGACATGAGCACTATCATAACCCATAATCTTGGCAAGATAACTGCCATCGCTAACAGGACGTAACTGCCCCTTAAAAGGTCCGGAGTTATAACGGCTGAAAACCAATCCATGCTCACGGAACGCTGGCAAAAACGACTCGTCAATCTTTTTACCAAAAGCCTTCTCGAAATGCTTGCAAACGGAAGCAACCCAAGCGTCACGCCATTCCTGCTCAACATCTGATAAACGTTGAGATTTCTCCTTCGGCACAATGACAATCGCATGATAATGCGGATGCCAACCATCATTCGATTTGGAATTTTCTCCAGCATCGTTAATAGTGACTTCTAGTCGACGAATCCACCCTTGCAACTCAACATCCTTAGCACGCTTACGACCAGCATAATTGGAAAGCAAATCCTTCCAAGCCTCACGCAACACGGTAAGCAACCCGTCAAGATGATTCCAACGATGATGAATAGTAAGAGTCATCATATACGGAACACAACCAACCTTATAAGCCCAGTTGATTACGCGTTGAATCCTCAAGCGATACTTGTAAAGTTCCTTAGGAGCGTCAACAGGGTCAAGCCAAATAGAATGGGAACGTGCAATGTCAGAAACACGAGCATTCCCCTTCTCAGAAACAACTAAATCAACAGAACCCTTATGATAAGCCTGTGGTAACGGAGTTGCATAAGAGAACTGGAAGGACGGGAAAAACTGCTCTAATACATTACTGACAGGACGATTTTGTTTATTCCAATCACGACGCTGGTCAATCTTTTGTCGGATATAATCCGGCAAAGTTTCAACGGAACGCATGGCAAGAGCTTTCTTCCCATTACGCTGAAGCAGATACGGGTCTTTGATTAACAACTTGCCGTTCTCGTCTCCAAACTGAGTTACGAACTTGTCGGGAAGAACTTCGCCGTCTTTTTTTTCGGGGCGTTTGTTACCAAGCCAATCCGCGAGAGGGTTTCTATAGTACCAAGGCTGGCTGTCTTTCCATTCAGCAACCCCCACCCCTAACCGAGAGCGACGCTTGCTCTCACTCATATTAAATATATCTTTCAGTTCATCTATTATTCCCACGACGCTCTCACCTCCTTACTACCTAAAAAAGAAAAGACGACATCCACCTTTTTCCAGTGAATGTCGTCCTCAAAATCGTCTTGCAATAACCTTTGTACTGCTTTATAATTAGCTTTGCTATTCTTTGAAACTAACAGCGAAAGCTGAGTGCCGTGAGTCGTTAAGGATTTCTGTGACTAGACATCACCGAAATCTTAGACCTTCGGGCGAATGATTGATGACATTCACCAGTTGGAGCTCTGCGTTGCCTAGGAAACACGCAGGGCTTTCACGTTTTACGGGCTAATCTATAAGTTGTCCTCCAATTTTTCAAATTCTGTTTGTAGGTTAATTTGATACGTTCGCGAAAAATCCTTTTAAGCTGTAAAAATTTTTATAAAGTTTTAACGGTGCGGCGAAAATATTGGTTTGCCGTACAAGAAATCGTCGAAACATAAAACGTTCAGCCGTTACTCTTTAGGAGGTTATGCAATGAATTTGTACTGGTCTGTATATGAAGCTCTGGAAGAGGAGACATTAGTTATCGCGGATAATATCCTGTTCAATGATAAGCAACTTGATGTTTACTCCATTAAACTCGGTAATCTTATTGTTCGTTGTGCGATAGAAATAGAGGCTCTATCGAAAGAATTATATATCAGTTTAAGCGAGGAATCCGTAGACACCCAAAAGAAGGAAGATATTAATCTTTATTTCGATACAGATTGTTTAGACTTAATAGTTAAGAAATGGAGCGTTGATGAGAAGAAGCTTCAAATTATAAGCCCTAGAATGAATTTTACTAAAGAAGAGAATTTTACATTGGTTCCTTTGCGTAAATCTAATAAACGTGGTACGAGCGGTAGTAAATGGAAGCAAGCGTATCAAGCATTAAAACATAATCGTACTAAAAGCATGGACAAAGCGACAGTCAGAAACTTGTTGAACGCACTAGGCTCGTTGTATATTCTCAATCTCTATTATAGGAATGATTCATTTTGGTGTGACGTACCTATTGAAGGGAAAGAAGCATATCGAACTCACTCAAAAATTTTTTCACCGTTCGTTTGTGATGTATCGACTCATCTCTCTTTGTGTAACGATGATAATATCATAAAAGCTAATGCAAACTCTCCTTTTGACGAAAGTATCTACATTAAAAAATATACCGATGATTCTGCAACGCAAATTCGCGATTTGATGTATAGTTACGAGCTAGACTTACAGTTGCAAACGATTTCCTCTGATAAATTTTTTAACTATGTTCAGGAACAGATAAACAATCGGTTAGATATAAATCTTCTTGATTTTATAAGAGAAACAAGACCAGATTTGAACGAGATGATTAAAAATGTTAAGCCAGCTAAAGTCTCACCAGAAATACTCCGAAGCAGGGAGATTGTCCTTAATAAAAGTCAACAGATATATCCAAACAGAACCTGGAATGATTTTTTAGGAAGCTTGACAGCACAGAAGGTTCCGGAAAAAAGACTGGCTTCTCTTAATAAAGAACTACATCCTTAACAAATTGCACAGCGTCAACAACTCTCTTAATCTCTCGATGATTTTTTTCTTATCGGCTATTAGCTTGACTCTTTCCTTGAATCGTACAGCTAGAGTTCTCGTTTTGAAAATTTTTTACAAAATTCCTGATGAATACGATAAAATTCTTCACGCGACATTTTATCTTTGTAACACTGGTCGTAAAATTCATCAACACGGCAAGTTATTGGACGATCGGGATAAATCATACACAGATTTGTTACCTCATTAAGGTACTTACAAACACCATTGTCTTTAGCCATATGCCGAGTCATAGGAGCTTCACCAATCTTTCGGCAACAAGAGCCACATCTTTCGCACGGAAACATAAGTACACTTCTCCATTCAAATTATTTGCGCACAATCTTATAGTTCTCGAGCATATCCTAAGAAAAATTGTCCGTCCAAAGTTCACATTGAGCAATAACGGTTTGTACGGCGTCATCAATTCCTTTGGGTGGATATTTATACTTTTTGAGAAGTCGCTTTATCATCATTCGCATTTTCGCTCGTGCGTCGTTTCTTTCTTGCCAATCGATTGTTCTATTTTTTCGGAGCGTGTCAGTTAATTCTTTGGTAAGCTTAATAAGTTCCGCGTTTGTGTAAAAATCTTTTATAGCCTCCGGCTTAGTCAACGCATCATAAAATGCCAATTCTTCATTCGTAAGCCCAAGTTTTGTTCCTTCTTGATTTGCCACAAAGATTTGATTAGCCAAGTTCAGTAGTTCTTGAATTACCTGTTCGTTCGTCAAAAGCCCGTTGACGTAAGAATTCATGATTCGGCGAATTATCTCGCTGAATTTTTCCGACTTGACAACATTGGTTCGGCTATAAACTTGTACTTGTTCAACAATGAGTTTTCGCAACAACTCAACGGCTAAATTTCTTTCCTTCATTCTGGCGACTTCTTCAAGAAAGTTCGGGTCTAACAAAGAAAATTTTTCTTCAACGTCTGAAAAGAGATTTATAACACCGTCACTTTTTATACTCTGCTTTAACAGTTCATTGATTCTTTGATTGACTTCGGATAGAGAGAAATTTTTCTCCGTTCCTTGCATAGTAACTTTCAAAATTAAGACTCGGACAGCCTCAAAGAAGGCTGCCTTCAATCTCAAATTTTTTGGCGTTATCGACGAACACAACGTTAAAGCTTGTTTAAGCATAAGCGATTCTTTCAGAAAAGTTTCTTTGTCTGCGTCTTTATCTTTTGCCAAAATGAAATCAACTGCGCCGATAATAATTTTTGCCTGCTCCAAGCTGTCAGCTAACTCAAACTTAGAGTAATCGTAACCGAAAAAAATATCATTGCAGATTGATAGCTTTTCGAGGAATTTAGGATAGGCGACTTTTGAAATGTCTTGGTCGCCATAATTTTTTCTGTCACGAACGGTATAATCATTCATGGCTTGCTTGAGCGCAGTAGCTATCCCAACGTAGTCGACAATCAAGCCGCCTTCCTTGTCGCGAAATACTCTGTTGACGCGAGCAATGGCTTGCATGAGGTTATGACCGCTCATTGGCTTATAGATGTACATCGTCGCTAAGGACGGCACGTCAAAGCCCGTAATCCACATATCCACGACAATCGCAAGCTTTAATGTGCTTTCATTGTCTTTGAATAGATTTGCCAATTCGTCACGTCTACGTTTGTTCCCGATATACTGTCGCCACTCTTCGGGGTCGTTGTTACTCTCCGTCATGACTAGAGCAATTTTTTCTTTCCAAGTCGGACGCAATGACAAAATCCTTTTATAAATCTTCAACGCAATAGCGCGAGAGTATGCAACAATCATAGCTTTGCCCGTCAAAAGTTCAGCGCGATAATTTTCGTAGTGGTCAAGAATGTCCGTCACCAATGAATCAATAGTTTTATCGTTGCCAAGAATAGATTCCATTTGAGCAAGTTTTTTCTTACTCTTGGCGATAACTTCGGGGTCGGTATTAGTTGCCATTAAGTCATATTCTTTGTCGATAAGCGCAAGAGTTTCCTCATCGAGCCGTAATTTTATAACGCGACTTTCATAATAAATCGGTCGAGTTGCGCCGTCTTCTACCGCTTGCGTCATGTCGTAAATGTCAACGTATTCGCCGAAGACTGCGCGAGTGCTTCTATCCTTTAGGGAAATCGGCGTGCCTGTAAAGCCGATATACGTTGCATTTGGCAGAATGTCGCGAATAATTCTTGCCGTACCGATTGTACGCTTTACAAGTTCCTTCCCTGATTCAGAGTGAATGATTTTTATCTTTTCTGTCAAGCCGTATTGTCCGCGATGTGCTTCATCAGCCATAACAACAATATTGCGACGTTCCGATAACGACTCGGCTGATTCCTCAAATTTCTGCATGGTCGTAAAAATAATTCCGTTCGCCTGACGACTGTTAAGAAGTCTTTTCAAATGTTCGCGACTCTTAGCCTGAATTGGTTCTTGTCGCAAAAATAGTTTACACTTTGCGAATTGACTATAAAGCTGATTATCAAGGTCGTTTCTATCCGTCAGCACAACGACGGTCGGCGCGGAAATTGCAGTCTGCAAGAGATGTACGTAGAAAACCATTGACAAGGATTTTCCGCTACCTTGCGTGTGCCAAAACACTCCACCTTTTCCGTTCGTTTCAGAAGCGCGTTTGGTTGAATCTATCGCTTTTTTCACGGCGAAGTATTGATGATAGCCCGCAAGGATTTTGTTTTTCTGCAAGCCGTCATTTGAGAAGCAAATAAAATTCTTGAGAATGTCCAAAAATCTTTCGCGCTGAAAAATCCCTTCAAAAAATGTATCGAACTGCGCGTATCTCGTATTCTCGTAACTGCCGTCTTTAGTCTTCCACTCCATAAATCTGTCAAAATCTGCCGTGATTGTTCCAGCTTTAGTCGACGCAAGGTCACTTATGACGCAAAACGCATTGTAAATGAACAGCGACGGAATCTCCTGCATGTAGTTGCGGATTTGTCTATACGCTTCGCTGATGTCGGTTTCTTCA
>JAFQZB010000091.1 GCA_017406175.1 Selenomonadaceae bacterium
AACATCGAATTCGCCGACAGCAAACGCTCGACTAGCGGCGACGATAATAATTCCGCTCCTGCTAACAACAGCTATCAAGAACGCCGTCAGCCTGCTCCGCCGAAGAAAACTTACGACGACTTCGGCGGCGAACCCATTGACCCTGACGACACACCGTTTTAAGGAGGATTGAAGATGCGTAGAGAAAGAGGTCGACGCCCGCGCAGAAAAGTTTGCGCCTTTTGCGTCGATAAAGTTGAGAACATAGATTATAAAGACGCGGCTAAACTCCGCCGTTTCATCACTGAACGCGGCAAAATTCTTCCGCGCCGCATTTCGGGCAACTGCGCCAAGCATCAGCGTCAAGTGACAATCGCCATTAAACGCGCCCGCAACATCGCGCTCTTGCCGTTCATCGCTGACTAAAATTTTTCACGGGGAGTCCACGGGGCTCCCTTTTTCATTAGGATTCGGAATCATGCGCGATAAAAACTTTCTGCCGCTGATAGTCTTCGCCCTGATAATAACTTTGTCGTTCGGTTGGTGGCAATTCATCTACGAGCCGGCACAACGAGAAATCTTAGCCATGAAATTGGAGACGCGGCGACTTCGCGAGGTCGAACGGGAAATCATGGAGCTTAAGACCCGTCACGAAGACTTATCGGCGTTCGTTGAGGCAAAGGAACTTGAACTCGACGCGGCAAGGAACTTTCTACCCGCAACACTTGAGCAGGATAAATTCATTGACGAACTTTATCGGGCGGCGGATTTCCACAAGGCGCGGATAATTTCTGTGCAAACGGAAGACTCAACGGAGGAAATACTTCAAGCGCAGGTCGTCAATGTCAAACTTGAGGCGGATTATATCTCGTTGCTAAACTTCCTGCGGGCGATACTCGACGGCGAACGCCTGACAAGCCTTGAAAGACTTTCCGTGACGAACGAGGCGGGACGAATCCTTTCCTGCGAGCTTAGCTTTAAAATCTTCGCGATTTCGCCTTGAACTTTACAAACCTTGTCGCCTCTGATAAACTCGACAAAAAAAATTTTTTAAAGGAGAATCCTAAATGGCGCGGCAGTCAAAAAAAATCGCAAAAAAAATTCAGCCCAAGAAAAAGGCTGACTCCGAAGATAAAAAGCCAAAGGAAAAAGTCGGCAAGGATTATCTGCTAATCGCCGTCCTCGCTCTGACAATCGTCTTTCTTGTACTCGGCTGGTCAAACTTCACGCCACTGAACCGCGGATTGTACATCGCCCTGCTAATATCGTTGTCGACGACTTACGCTAGGCGGCATTACAACTTCACGGAGACGCAAGACATCTGGATAGAACGTGCCGGAATGGTCGCTATGGGCTGTGCAATCGTCCTGTTCGTCTTCATCATCTATCAGCAGTACTTCGCGTAAACCCTTGCAAACAAAAACCTCCCGTCAAACTCGGCGGGAGATTTTTTTATGTCTATTTCAAAACGAAAACGGTAACGGTGCGCCGCCCAAAGTCCATTGCCTGCCAATAGTCTTCCATGCATAAATCAATCCGATAACCGTAGATTGCACCGCCCGTGTCAGCCGCCAAAGCCTCGCCGTAGCCGGGGATATAAACCCTGGTGCCGAGCGGGATAATATCCGGGTCAACGGCAACTACACCATAGGTCGCGGGAATGCCCATCGCCGTCAAGCCGCCCCCGCCGCCGTCCGTAGGCAGGTAAGCTGTCGCCTCCATGCCTAGAACCTGCGTGTAAGGAACGTAGCCTTGCGGAGTCTCGACGACTTCTTCAGGTTCCTCGAAAGGCTCTTCGACTTCGCCCGTTAAGTTCTTGCCTAAAGAAGCCTCCACGACCTCGGCAAAGGCTCGCGATAACTCATCGTCCTGGCTTACTTGCAATCTTCCGTCTTCGCCAACTGCAATCGCTGTAGGTTCTGCGTGCGTCTCCTCGATTTGGACTTGCTCGACTTCGGGCGGTTCCTCTTGCTTATCGGTAAAGCCCGTGTTAATCATCGTCAAGCCCGCCAATACGAGGCAGAGTTCACACTTTCTTTTAATAGTCTCTAGTGTCTTGAATATTTTTCGCTTCATCATTCCGCCGCCTGACGCAACGTCCTGTCGCGTCCCAAGCAGGACGACTGCTTATGGTCGCCTCTTTGCTTCGGAGCAGCTTTCCCCCTTTCAACTAAAAACCAAAATGTTAATAACCTAAAAACCGCCGCGAACTATACTGCGCGACGGCTTCATTGTCAAGAAAAGTTATTGTTCCTTCCTATTCCTTATTGATTGCCTCCCATTTCAAGCAGTCTAACAGGGAATGTGAAGTAAGTATCGGGATAAGGCTCGTTTTCTAGCGTGAAGTGCCACCACTCCGAGTAAAGCGGCTTGAATCCGTGCTTAACCATGGCGTTCCGAAGAATCATTCTGTTCTTGTACTGTGCCTTAGTGATTTTTTTGTAATCGGGATGAGACAGCTCGCCAAAGTAATCGAACGTGCCGCCCATGTCGACTTCCTTGCCGGTCTTCATGTCAAAAAGCGTCAAGTCGATCGTCGAGCCGCGAGAGTGTCCAGACTTCTCCATTATGTAATCTTCGGGGAACAACCGCTCCTTGCCGAGTTCGGGATAGAAATAATTCTTCATGCGCTTATCGTTAATGTCCTTAGCCCAACGCACGAAATGATCAACAGCCTTCTGCGGGCGGTACGCGTCATAGACTTTAAGCCGATAGCCCATCTTCATTAAGTCATCGGAAACTTTTTTAAGAGCCTCGGCGGCCTCGCGTGTCATCAAAGCGCAAGGTTGCTCGTAGCCGTCAATCCTATCGCCGACAAAGTTATAAGTCGAGTAGTAGCGAATCTCCTGGATAATGTCCGGCACGACCTCAGCAAGCACCACGAACCCCGACGGGTCATCGGGCGATTGCGACCTCTGCGCGGCGGCGGGCGTCACGAACATTATCAACGCCAGCAACACGCCGATTAAAACTTTACTGAACTTCATTACAAACACTCCTTTTAAGCGTCATGACTATATCAATCTTTGCGTCGTGGTCTTCGGTTGGCAAGCTGTCGACTAGTTGGAAGTCATAAGCCAACGCAATCTTTTTGGCATTGACGGCGCGGGGCAAGAACCTGTCATAGTAGCCGCCGCCCAAGCCCAATCGGTTGCCGTGAAAATCGAACGCCGCGCCAGGCACGATAACGCAATCAATTTTCGCGGGCTTGATGACCTTCCTTAGCTCCGGCTTAACGGTTTGAATGTTAAACGCGCCGACCTCCAAAGCGTCAAGGCTCGGAACTTCCACGGCTTGCATTTCGCCCTTGCCAATGATGAACGGTATCGCCAAAACTTTTTTATCCGTCAAGCACGCCGCGAACAGTTCGTTAAGCTGAAGTTCATCTGGCGTCGACGCGTAAGCCATGATGACTTTAGCCGCGTGATAGACTTCAGACGCCGTGAACTTTTTTATCAGCTCGTGGCTTATGCGGTCTCGTTCGTCGCGGGGGACTGCCGCCCGCTTGCCTAGGAATTCTCGACGCAAAATTTTTTTCTCAAGCACTCTTCTCCTCCGCCACGCCGTTAATCGACCCGCGAGCAACTTCAATCTCGACGTTATCGGCAATCTTCAGACGGACAATATCATCGCTGAGGCTGACAATCGTCCCGTAAATGCCGCCAATGGTTATGACGCGGCTCCCGACCTTTAGACTGCTAAGCATCGCGTCATGTGCCTCGCGTGCTTTCTTCTGCGGGCGGTACAGCAGGAAATAAAAAATCAACACCATTAAGATTATCGGCATGAAGTTTGCGAACGCCGCCATTGCATCGTTTTCCATTAATCATTTCCTCCTACAAAAATTAAGACCGAGTTGCCCCGGTCATTGTCTACAAAAAATTTTTAAACGGGCGTTGGTGCCGAGCCGTCAGGGAATTTGGGTTGCTCGACGACTTCTGGCTTGCCAAGGTCAACTGTCACGGGCGGCGGCTCTTTTAGGAATGGCTTCTCGAATTCCGTTTTCTGCTCGCCGAAGACAATATCTTTAAGCTCCTGCGCCGAGAGGGTTTCCTTGTCAATCAACGCCTTAGCTATCACGTCTAACTTGTCGCGGTTGTCGTTTATAATCGTGCGGCAAGCCTCGTAAGCCTCTTGCATGTACTTTTGGATTTCCTTATCAATCTCGCTGGCGACTTCCTCCGAATAATTCTTTTGCGGCTGTCCGAAGTAGTACTGCTGGGCGGGGTCGCCGCCATAAGCCACAGGTCCTAGGACTTTGCTCATACCGTATTGCATAATCATTGCGCGAACGATTCGGCTTGCCTGCTGTATGTCTTGGGAGGCTCCAGTTGAGATTTCGTTTAGGACGATTTCTTCGGCGACGCGTCCGCCCATTGCAACCTTCAAGCGGTCTATGAGTTCGGAACGTGTAGCATAGCTCCTATCCTCCTTAGGCAACATCAGCGTATAGCCGCCTGCCCTGCCACGCGGGATTATCGTGACCTTGTGGACGGGGTCGGCGTGCTTTAACATCATGCCAACCAACGCATGCCCGCCCTCGTGATACGCCGTCAACTTTTTCTCGTTCTCGCTCATGACTTTGGATTTGCGTTCCGGACCTGCCATTACCCGTTCGATTGACTCTTCAAGCTCGGTCATGTTGATTTCGTGCTTGTTACGTCTAGCCGCAAGTAACGCCGCCTCATTTACGAGATTAGCCAAGTCAGCTCCCGTAAAGCCTGGAGTCCGCCGCGCCAAAACGTCTAAGTCTACATCCTTTGCAATCGGCTTGCCCTTCGTGTGAACTTTTAAAATTGCAACGCGTCCAGTCACGTCGGGTTTATCAACTACAATCTGACGGTCGAAGCGTCCAGGTCTAAGCAATGCTTTGTCGAGAATATCCGGACGATTCGTTGCGGCAATGATGATGATTCCCTCGTTAGCCGCGAAGCCGTCCATTTCTACAAGCAACTGATTCAAAGTCTGCTCGCGTTCGTCATGCCCGCCACCGACTGCCGCGCCGCGTTGACGACCGACCGCGTCAATCTCGTCGATAAAGATAATGCACGGGGAATTCTTCTTAGCCTGCGCGAACAAGTCACGGACACGCGACGCGCCCACGCCTACGAACATTTCCACGAAGTCCGAACCACTTATCGAGAAGAACGCAACGCCCGCTTCGCCCGCGACCGCCTTAGCCAACAAAGTTTTACCTGTACCAGGAGGACCGAAGAGCAAAACTCCCTTTGGAATCCTCGCGCCCAAGTCGTTGAATTTCTTCGGGTGCTTGAGGAATTCGACGACCTCGGCAAGTTATTCCTTATCCTCGTCCGCGCCCGCCACGTCATTGAACGTCACTTTGACTTTATCGCCGCCCATAAGCTTTGCACGACTCTTGCCGAAAGAAAAGACTTTGCCGCCGCCGCCCTGCGTCTGACTTATCATGAAGTACCAGAAGCCCACTAGCAACGCAATCGGCAAAAGGGACGTAAGGAGCGTCATCCACCACGGCGGGTCTTTGGGGTTCTGCGCATGTATTTCCACGCCCTTATCACTCAGTTTGTTGATAAGTTCTTCGTCGTCAACTGGCTCGTCGGGGACTATCGTCGAGAACTCGCCGCCGTCTTTCTTTGTGGCTTGTATCGAATTCTTTACTACGACAACTTTTGTTATCTCGCCCTTCTCGACAAGTTGCATGAATTGGGAATAGCTCACTTCCTCGACTGGCTTTGGCTTAACCGACATGTAGTCGTAGGCGGTTATCGCAATAAAAATCACCAGCAAATAGAACCCGACGTTGCGCAAGAAACTGTTCAATCAAAACGCTCCTTTGCCTTAAAAATCATTCTGTTAGTGCCTCGCGGATTTTGTTCTTATCCTTTTCGACTTCTTGCAAGTTTTTCCTCAAGCCCTTGTCCAGTGCGCGTTCAGAACTGCCAATCCCGTCCAAAATAGAAGTAGATTTGCCAGTTGCCGTCGCACGCTTCATGTAGGAAAAATCTTTTTTGTTATCCGACCAAACGCGGAAATCCAGCACGACATTTATCTTTTGGCTTGCTGTGAAGAATCCCACGGAGACTTTCGGGGCGGTGTTGGTTATGCGCGTGTAAATCAAGTAATCGCCGCCGAAGTACTGACAGATTTTGTTTAGGTCATCTTTCTTGAGATAAAAAGTCGTCGCGTCGCCTTCCTCCGCGCCATTGGAAGCTATCAAATTATTCTCTTCGCGATAGATTTGCACGTAGTTTTCCGTCTCGCTTATGGGAACAATCTCACACGTCATATTGCCCAAAATATTTTTCAACGTGTCTTGCAGTAGCGTATGAACCTTTTCAGGCTCGGAGAAAGTTCCCGTTGGTGATTCAAATACGACAACAATCTTTGGCTCGCCTTCCGCTGAAGCAGAATTGTTGACGGCTAACAAGAGCACTGTCGCCACACAAAGGATAGAAAAAATCTTCTTCAGCACGGATAAGCCCTCCTCATTTGCCTCCGTAAACGCTACGATTGAGAATGCCCAGGTAAGGAAGGTTGCGATAATGTTGCGCGAAGTCCAGCCCGTAGCCGACGATAAATTCATCGGGCACATCGAAGCCGCAGTAATCAATCTTAACGTCGACTTTGCGGCGGCTTGGCTTGTTCAAAAGCGTGCAGACTTTGACGCTATTTGCCTTCTTGTCCATGAAGTAATCGATAAGATAGCTCATTGTCGTGCCGGAGTCGATAATATCTTCTACAAGCAAGATGTCGCGTCCCTTGGGGTCGTTGTCGAGGTTCTTGAGGATATTGACCTTGCCGCTGGTGTGGGAGTTTGCGTCATAGCTTGAGGCGATAAGAAAATCGAACTGGACGGGAATGGTCAGCCGCCGCACAACGTCCGTATAAAACATGACCGCGCCGTTGAGAATGCCGACCGTCAAAAGGGGCTTGGCAATGTCCTTGTAGTCTTCGCTGATTTGCGCGCTGAGCTCCTTAGCGCGGGCGGCGATTTCCTCCTCGGTGTACAGCACGCGTTCGATGTAATCTTCCTTACTCTTCAAAGCAATCATTCCTTTCAATAAAAATTGTTCGTTATAGAAAGTTTTCCTTTTGTCAAATTCGCTCGCAAGTTCTTTGGCAGTTCGACGCCCCTAAGCCCGTTAATTAAAACCTTGCGGACTTCCTCGAAGTGCACGAACCCGAAATCTTTTGCCGAGCCCGTGACTTGTGCTAGGAACTTCTTTATGACGACTCGTTGCAATGCGGGGTGGAGCTTTAGGAACTCTGCACGGATTATGGAGTTGTTACGGACGACGGCGGGGAAAATTTTTTCTGCTTGCTCGTCTATGAAGTCCGCCTCCTCCGCTGTGACTTCCGCCAATCTGCAAAGCGTTTCGACCAGCGCGGGATTAAATCTTTCAAGCGTCGGGATAAGCTCCAGCCGAATTCGATTGCGTGTCGCGTCAAGTTCAAAGTTCGTTGCGTCGACTCGTGGCGATAAATTTTTTTCTCGGCAGAAGTCTTCAAGTTCGGCTTTCCTGAACCTAAGCAACGGACGAAGTAGCAAGCCATAATCCTTAGAAAAAGTCCTAAACCTCATCGCCGACAAGCCCGAAGTCGTTGCCCCGCGTAGCAGTCGCATTAGGATTGTCTCGGCTTGATCGTCAGCGTGGTGAGCTAATGCAATCGCGTCGAAGTTCTGCTTGCTCAAGAATTCGTAGCGTAGAGTTCGTGCCGCAGTCTCGACGGAGATTTTTTCAGCCGCCGCATATGCTTTAACGTCGCCTCGTCCGCCTATGAATTTTATCCCGCGTTCCTCGGCGAAGGCTTTAACAAACGCTGCGTCGTCGATTGAATCTTGTCCGCGTAATCCGTGTTCAAAGTGTCCTATGCAAAGTTCCAAGCCGAAACGTCGCCGCGAACTAATCATCAGCTCCGCCAACGCTAAAGAATCAGCACCGCCCGACACTGCGATTAAAGCCCTGTGCACGCCGCCGAAGATTTTTTCTGCCGCGCAAATGTCAATGAACCGTTTAAGCAATGATTCAATCCGACCGCCGCGAGCCGCGACCGCCGCGCTTAGAATCCGTCTTGCGCTTTAAGTCCGTCAAACGCTCGTCGCTGTCTTTAAGGAACTTCGACAGCTTATCTTCAAATGAGGCTGACATTTTACCTTGTGGCTTGCGAAAGTCTCCGCGCCGATTCTGTCTGAAATTCTGTCCGTCGTTTTCGGGCGGCTTGGGCTTTGCCTGCTTTAAGGATAACGCAACCTTATTGCCGTCTACGCTTACGACCTTGACTTGAACCGTATCGCCCTCGCTTAGGAAATCGTGCACGTCATTAACGTAAACGTCAGCGACCTCCGAGATGTGAATCAGTCCAACTTTGCCCTCCTCCAGTTCCACGAATGCTCCAAAGTTCGTGATTCTAGTGACCTTGCCTTCCACAATGCTGCCTGCTTCCATTACCAAAATACCCGTCCTCCAAAAAATTTTTTTATGGGCGCGTCGCTTGATAGGGCATCTCGCCTTCTTTGGCAAGCCCCAAATCCTCACGCGCCAATTTCTCAATGTTGTTGATGTCTTGCAGGGCGGCGAGCTCCTTGCGCAACTTTTCGTTCGTCGCCTTTGCTTTCTCCAATCTTTTATCGGCTATGCGTTGACTTTCGCTAACGTGCGCCAAATGCACTTGCTGAGAAATTAAAACCGTCGAGAAGTAAGCAATCATAGCGAACATCGCCAACACAAACCAATTAAAACCTTTCCTCTTTCGCATTGCGCTACCTCCTCAGCTTTTCTATATGATAACAGTTAGCCTGTTCTTTAGCAAGTTTATATTTGACGCTGTAAAGTTTTCAGTGATATTTCAACGAGTATTGCCATATTCCTGCCTTGACAAAGAAAAGTGCCGTGCTTATTATAGCAAAAAAATTTTGGAGGTATTGCAATGAAATTGTTGGATAGGTTAAATCTTCGCCGCCTCGCAAAGGTTGCGTCGATTGCGGCAATCAGCGGAACTCTTCTTTTAGGCGGCAATGCCGTCGTGAACGCCGCACCCGTTGAGGATGAGGGCATGGCGGCTTTCCGTGAAGCTTACATGGGGCAATTGACCTCAACGCGCATGATTGATCAGGACTTGTCTCTTGTTGCTCCGAACTTCCATCTGGACATGGACTCAAAGGGGCAAGTCACCGCCGATAACGTGATGAGGATGAGCGGCACTTTGTCGTGGACATATACAAATCTGCAGAAGAATTATTCGACGAACAGTAGCATTCCCTTTTACATTGAGCAAGCTGGCAATGACATGACGCTTTATGTTCAGCGGCGCGGCAAGTGGAGTAAAATGCTCCTGCCTGGTCTGCCTGCGGGTATCGTCACCATCTGGAAGGCGTCCGAAATCGATGTGTTAAGACAGAACCTCGACGCCGTAAAGGTTGTTAAAGTCCTCAAGGATACGCCCGATATGCGAATCATGAACGTCACCCTTGATGGCAACAAGATAGCGGCACTCTTGGAGAAAAACTCTCAAGGCTCGTTTGCAAGTCTTTCGGGCGACGCTTTGACTGAGCAAAAAGAGCAACTCAACCGTTGGCTTGAGGCTATCCGGGCGAACGACATAACCTTTGCTTGGACAGTCAATAAGCCGAGCTGGACAACTGTCACTGCCGCCTTTGACCTTACAAACATCATGCACGCCTATGCACGTTACGTCCTCGACGAGTCGGCGGCAGGTCGTATTGTCCTCAATGACGAAGAACGTGACCTCCTCGACGCTATGGGCTACTACGCGGAGCTTAAGTCGTACACAACTTACATTTCGCCTAAGAAAGACATGATGATTAATCTGCCGGCGAACTTAAAGAACGCTCCCGAAAACGATAACTCGCTGGACGACATCTTCGCCGAGATGACTACCGTTGTTAAAAAGTAAGTCGCGATAAATAATCTTCGTGCGCCGTCGCCGGATGGCGCATGAAAGGCATTCACACGAGCCGCAGGTAAGGGCACAAGCCTCGGAAGGTTCGTGGGGTGCCTTTATTTTTTTGGAGGTGCTGAAATGATTCTTTTGCCGATAACGGTCGCCGTGCTCGCCAACGTGCTTTATCACATGGCAAGCAAGTCAATCCCCGCCGAGCAAAACGCCTTCATGGGGCTGGTCGTCAACTACGCGACGGCACTCCTTGCCAGTGCAATTCTATTCTTCATGACGCCACACGAAAAAATTTTGGTCGAGGCGGCGCGAAGTAATTGGGCGTGCGTCCTAATGGGCTTGGCGATAACTGGCGTGGAAGTGTCCTTCGTGATGATTTATCGGGCGGGCGGCTCCCTTTCGACGGCGTCATTAATCGTCAACATTTTGCTTGCGTTGGCTATGCTTGTAGTCGGCGGCGTCTTCTATCACGAACAGATAACCGCGCAGAAAATTTTCGGGGCGGCTCTTTGCATAGCGGGCGTTGTTATGTTATCGTTTTAAAAAACTTTTCTTTTGCTCGCCCAAAAGACCCGCTTTAAAAGCGGGGGAATAGTGAGGGCGTCTACACTGGATGCAACGTCCACGTTGCCGCGGCGCGGCTCGCGTCCATGCGAGCCGGTCTCAAGCTTCGATTCAGTTGAAGGTATAACTAGGCTATTGACGAATTACAAACCAGAAAAATCTTAAGGAGAGATTCATTTGGCGGACAAAAAATTTTTCGGCGCGGCTCAAGGACTTCGCACGACGCTGACCGATTCGATTAATGCGGGCAAGCCACCGCTTGAAATCGTTTTGGAGTTAGCAAAGGCAATCGGCGAGCTGTCAGGCGAGGATTCTTACTATCGAACGACACGCGAGCAAATTTTATCAGTCTATGGTCTCGTGCTAAAGGACAAATTCATTTTGGAAGACGAGCTTGCCGAAGTCAAAGCGCGGCTTGAAAAAATTTCGGCGGCGTATCAGAGCGACGACTTCACGGAGGAAGAGCATATCCGCATTGGCTACGCCCTTGAACGTCACAAGGCAGAAGTCGAACGCCTCGAAAGCTTGAAGGCATGATTCAAGACATTGCAACCGTCATGTGGCGTGATTGGATTGTTCTGCGGCGGCGGCTGAAGAAATTTATCTTGTCGAGGCTCGTGACGCCCGTCCTTTATCTGGTTGCGTTCGGTTGGGGTTTAGGCAAGAACATCAACCTTGCGTCGGGCACGTATCTTGATTTTCTCGTGCCAGGTATCGTCGCCCTAAATACAATGAACGTCAGCTACATGAGCATAACCACCGTCCACGCCGAACGAGTTTATCACAAGAGCTTGGAAGAGTACCTAAGCGCACCGATTGAGCCAGCGGCGTTCGTCTTCGGCAAAATCTTATCGGCGGTCGTTCGTGCGTTAATCTCTACCGCATTGATTCTGGGCGTGGCGTTGAGTTTCGGGGCGGGGCTGAACTTTGAGCCGCTGACTTTCCTTAGCGTCGTCGTGCTGAACTCGATAATCTTTGGTAGCGTGTGCTTCTGCGCGGCGTTGAAGGTTCAGACCTATGAAGAGCTTGCCCAAGTCAATACGTACCTGCTAATGCCGATGAGTTTCCTCTGCGGGACGTTCTTTAGCACAGCAGAGTTGCCGCCCGCCGTCCGCCTCGTGATAGACCTCCTGCCGCTCACGCACACGAGTTATCTTTTGCGCGAAGGCTTCAGCTTATCATCATTCCTAATCCTGTCAGCTTACGCGATAGTTCTGCTGTGGTTGGCAGTCAAGATGTTCAGAAGGTTATCGACATGAAACACAATCAGTCAAAGCTTTGCACGACGCAGATAGAAAATTTTTCCGTCAAGGTCGGCGAGCTTATCATTTTCGAGAACGTGAACTTTACGATTCATTGCGGCGAGCTTACGGCTCTAATCGGACCGAATGGCGCGGGCAAATCGACGCTCCTCAAGTCAATCCTCGGCGAAGTCAAGCACGCGGGCAAGCTCCACTACTTCGACGCAAAGGGCGAACATCTCCGCCCGATTATCGGCTACGTGCCGCAAACCCTGAAGTTTGACGCCACAAGCCCGACGAGCGTCCTGGATTTGGTTATGGCGTGCCTCACGTGGCGACCAGTCTGGCTTTGCAGTTCAAAGTTCATTCGCGGGCGCGTAATAAAAAATCTCCGGCGCGTTAAGGCAGAACACCTCATCGACCGGAGACTAGGCGCACTCTCTGGCGGCGAACTTCAAAGAGTCCTTTTAGCCCTTGCGCTTGACCCGTTGCCCGACCTGCTTTTACTCGACGAACCTATTAGCGGCGTCGACAAGGTCGGCATGAAAATTTTTTATGAACTCGTCGCCGAACTCAAAGCCGCCGAGGACATGGCGATACTTTTAATCTCGCACGATTTGGATATGATTGAACGCTTCGCCGATAAGGTCATCCTCCTTAACAAGTGCGTGCTGAAATTCGGCTCCGTGCATGAAGTCTTTCAATCGGAGGAGATGCGCACAGTCTTTGCAAAAAAGAACGCCTAGCTTTGAACGGCTCGGCGATTTTTATTTACGGGCTGAAGGTCATCAAGTCATCGACGTTAGCCCCGTAGAAATCTTTTACCTCGTCAAGCTCCGCCTCCGACGGCTCCAACAGCACAAGCTTTCCTATCCGCCCTTCGATATATAAGAACTTCGCATCGTCGCGGGTGACAATCTCAATTAGCTTGTTGTCAAGGCGCAGATAATTTCGGTTCTGTTCGCGGAGTATCAGCCCTTCCGAAAGCTTAGCCATCTCAGCGGTACTCATCATGTCATCGACAATAAAGCCGGGCATAAGCGATTCACGTTGAAGTTTATCAATAAGCGATGAAATCCCGTCGTTGAAGCCCTGCGGCAAGGCAACTGCCCCGCGATTAGTCTTCTTTATCCTGAACGCCTCGACGACTTCATTGACAAAACGATTTTTATCGTCGTGAATGCGTGCGCGATAGGCGGCTTGCTTTTCGTGGGCGGCAGGGAAATCTTCAAAGACCGCGCGGATTTTATCAATGACATCTCGCGGCGTACTTCCCGCCATGTCAAATTTAAATTCGGCGGGAATGCTTATATCTATGTCGTTGATTGCCGCGCCGCGTTTGCCGACCAATACGACGCAACCAGAGACAGCCGCTTCACGTGGAATCCTATCTTTGCCGGGGTGATTGCCGAAGTCGATATAAACTTTTGCCGAGGCTAACAGCTCTTGAACTTGTGCGGGTGTCATATTTTCAATCGGTCGCCAATCAATGTCGGGGGCATCGGCGATAAAAAGTTTAACCACTTCAAAGCCTTTCTTCGGATTGTAAGCAACGATATTTTCTTTCTTGCTCAAGTCGACTTGTGCGGCACGAGTCAGGAACGTCTGATTGAGATAGTCCTCGACCATGTGAACTTTATCAGCGGCAATACCATTTAGCTTGACGAACTGCCGAGCGTATTCCGACTGGACAAAGTGCTCAACGTCGCTGTCCTCTTTGCCGAAATAAAAGAACTTCGCAAGGAGCTTGGCGAGAGTATCATCTAAATCACGAAGTGCGAAAGATAATTATTAACGCTCATCCACCAGAGCACGCGCCGAATTTTTTTAAGCCGTAAAAAGACTCTGTGACTGCCTCCGGCACTACCAAAATATTATGCGGTTTGTCTTCAGCCTCGAACGTATAAGGCACGTGATATTTTCTATAAGCGTCGTGAACAGGGTCGTTTATGTTGAAGTCCGTATTGGCAAGCCTGTAATAAAGCATGTGGGCTTTGACACCAAAGGAAATGAGCGTGGAGGCAAATTGATGGGCAAGCTCTGGTCCGCCCGTTTGAACATTGCCAGGCGCAAGGACATAAACTTTTGTGTCGGGATAAAGTTTCATGGGCTGACCTCCAAAAAAATAGCGGTCGACAAGTCATAAGCTCATCGACCGTGAAAGTCTCTTACAGGTAGCGGAAGTAAACGTAGATGGTTGAAATGATTATCGAAAGAATCATCAGCGGGAAGGCAACCTTCATGAAGCCGATAAACGAGATTGCACGCCCGCGCTGAGCCGCCATAGACGCAACGACGACATTAGCCGACGCGCCGATTAAAGTTCCGTTGCCGCCGAGGCAAGCTCCCAGTGCCAAACTCCACCACAGCGGGTCAAGGTTCGTCAAGCCCATCGCGCCCATATCTTTAATCAGCGGAATCATCGTAGCCACGAACGGGATATTATCAATGAACGCCGAGGCAAGCGCGCTCATCCAAATGATAACAATCGCCGTGAAGGTGAGGTCTCCTTTGGTAATTTCCATTGCCTCTTGCGCGAGCATTTTGATAACGCCCGTCTCGACCAGTGCGCCGACGAGGATAAACAGTCCGCCGAAGAAAAAGATTGCGAGCCATTCGACCTTGCTAAGCATTTTGGCAATCATTTCTTCGTTGTGTGCATAAGTGATAAGTAGCAGTAAGCTTGCGCCCGTCAAGGCAGCAGTCGTTGACTCAAGACCTAACATGCCGTGGAACGCAAACAGGCTTATCGTTATCGCCAAGACGAACAGACATTTCTTAAGCAGGAGGTGGTCAGTTATCTGGCTCTTTTCATCGAGACGCATAACTTTATCTTGCAGTTCGGGTTTGGTGTGCAGGTCGTTCTTGTAAATCATCATCAAAATCGCAACAGTTACGACGAAGATAAGGACTGATACGCCCGTCATGTTCAGGACGAAGTCGCCGAAGCTCAAGCCGACAGCCGAACCAATCATGATGTTAGGCGGGTCGCCGATAAGCGTTGATGTGCCGCCGATATTAGAGCTGATGATTTGCGCCATGAGGAACGGTTTAACGTCTACTTTCAACTGCGCGGCGATGTTGAAGGTTATCGGCACGGTTAAAAGGACGGTCGTCACGTTGTCTAGGAGCGCGGAGCAAACGGCGGTTAGTGTACTCAACGCCACGAGCAACGCCACGGGTTGAGCCTTGACTTTTTTGGCTGACCATATCGCCAAAAAGTTAAACAGTCCAGTTTCGCTAGTGATGTTGACGACAATCATCATGCCCATTAAAAGTCCAATCGTGTTGAAATCGATGTGATGCACGGCAGTTTCCTGGTCGATGATACCCAGCAGAATCATCAGCATTGCGCCGAATAGCCCGACAACCGTGCGGTGAATCTTTTCGGAGATTATCAGCGCGTAGGCGGTTATAAATATAACAATCGCCACTATCGTCATTGTTTCCATTAAGCAACCTCCCTAAAAAAGTTTTTTATCGACGACGGTTAAAGTTATCTTTTCGCCGTCGCGTTTTATTTTGAAGTTGTAACTCTTAATGCCCGCGTTCGATAGTTCAATCTTGAGTGCGAGGAGTTCCCTGCCTAGCTTGTCTGTTAGTTCGGGCGTAAAGCCGGCTTTGGCGAGCGGCGCGGGCGGAGCTTCTGCCTCGGCAATCATGCGGAGCTTTTCTGCCTTCTTCGCGGCGGTTAAAAGTTGCTGTTCAATCGTCTCTTCCTCGACGTAGTTTTTAACCATGTCTTTATCGGTTAAGCCGCGTGGTATCTTCGGCATGTTATCACCTATCCTTAACTTTAGCCCAAGTATCTTTCAAGCCGACGACGCGATTAAAAACCAACTTATCGGGCGTGGTGTCTGGGTCGACGAAGAAATAGCCCAGACGCAAGAATTGATAATGCGTGCCCGCGTTTGTCCAGCGAACGGAAGGTTCAATCAACGCCTGCTTGACGATTAACGAATTCGGATTGAGGGCGGCGATAAAATCTTCGGGCAGGTTGCCTTGGGCGTCGGTCGTCAAAAGGTAATCATACAGCCTGACTTCGGCGGGCAAGGCGAACTTCGCGCTGACCCAATGAATCGTGCCTTTAATCTTGCGTCCTGCAGTCGCGCCGCCACTCTTCGACGTGGGGTCAATAGTGCAATGGAGTTCGACGACTTCGCCTGCAGTGTTCTTGATGACCTCGTTGCATTTGATGATATAAGCGTGCTTGAGTCGGACTTCGCCACCGGGCTTGAGGCGGAAGAATTTTTTCGGGGCGTCCTCCATGAAGTCTTCGCGGTCGATAAAAATTTCTCTCGTGAACGGAACGAACCGACTGCCGCCGCGCTTAGGGTGATTCTCCGCCGCCAAATACTCAACGCCGTCATTAACATTAGTCAAGACAACTTTAAGCGGGTCGAGCACAGCCATAACCCTATCTGCCGAGTCGTTTAGGTCTTCGCGGACGCAGTGTTCAAGCATTGCAATATCCACAACGCTGTTAGACTTAGCAACGCCGATACGTTCGCAGAAATCACGAATCGCCGCAGGAGTGAAACCTCGCCGCCTAAGTCCGCACAAGGTCGGCATACGAGGATCGTCCCAGCCGCGAACGTGATTTTCTTCCACGAGCTGACGGAGCTTGCGCTTGCTTGTAATGGTGTTGGTTAGGTCTAAGCGGGCGAACTCAATCTGCCGCGGGCGCGTGTTCACGTCGAAGCCCAGAGAGTCAAGCAACCAATCATAGAACGGGCGATGGTCTTCAAACTCCAACGTGCAAACCGAGTGCGTGATACCTTCTATGGCGTCTTCAAGCGGGTGGGCGAAATCGTACATGGGATAAATCAACCAGTCGTCGCCCGTGTGATGATGAGTCGCCCGCGTGATTCGATAAATGACCGGGTCGCGCATGTTTATGTTGGGGCTTGCCATGTCAATCTTAGCACGCAGAACTTTTGAGCCGTCAGGGAACTCGCCCGCCTTCATGCGCGTGAACAAGTCCAAATTCTCCTCGACAGAACGATTGCGCCAAGGACTTTCCTTGCCCGCCTCCGTCAGCGTGCCGCGATAAGCCCGAATCTCTTCCGCCGTCAAGTCGTCGACGTAAGCTAAGCCGCGTTTGATGAGTTCAACTGCATAATCATAGAACTTGCCGAAGTAATCCGACGCAAAAAACTTCCTGTCGCCCCAATCGAAGCCGAGCCACTTAATATCCTCCTGAATCGAATCAACAAACTCAACGTCCTCTTTGGTTGGGTTGGTGTCATCGAAGCGCAGATTGCACAAGCCGCCGTTGTGGAGGGCAAGTCCAAAGTTCAAGCAAACGGATTTGGCGTGCCCGATATGCAAATAGCCGTTGGGTTCGGGCGGAAAGCGCGTATGGATTCCTTCCGTGTACTTGCCCGCCTTTAAGTCGTTCTCAATCTCCTGCTGCACAAAATTTATCATTAAACTACTCCTTCCTGCACCAATACACTACCTCGCGTTTAAATAGACAATACCGCTTAATATCTTCTTCGCTCATGTCATTTACCTTGAACTCTTGAACGGTAAAGCCTGCGTCGCGTAAACGTTGCGGATAATCAAGACCATAAAGCCTCACGTGGTCAGCTTGTCCATAATATTTCAAACGGGGTTCGGGCGTATTGTATTCGGGATTTTCCAATGTTTGAGGTCTGCTAGCCATAGGTACGTTTAAGAACGCGACGCCAGTTTTAGGCTTTAAGACGCGATAAAGTTCACTCATAGCCTTTTTGTCGTCGGGAATATGCTCTAAAACGTGAGTGCACATTATCAAATCGAAACTGTTATCATCAAAGGTGATGTTCGTTATGTCCACAGCTTTTTTGACGCCGCGCATGTTGGGATTCAAATCGACTGGCCAATAGTCAATATCCTTGAACGACGAGAATAAATTGTAAAAAACGCCTTCCGGAGCAAAGTGCAAAATTTTCATTCCCGATTTATGCCAATCCAATTTTTCTAGCAAAAACCACAACGCCCTGTGCCGTTCCAATGAGCCGCATTTAGGGCACCGTGCATTGGGGCGGGGATGTATTCCGAACGGAAGAAACGTAGGCGATTTTGCTTTGCATATAGGGCATTCACGATCCCCCCTCCTACGGAATCAGTTACTTCGGTGTCATTTTCCAAGAAATTTTTATGCCGCTCGTTATCCATGATATGACCTCCTAAAGTTTTTCCTCGACGCGCCGACTCAAGCGGCGAACTCCCTCGGCAATGCGTTCGTCCATTGGCAGGTTAGCGACGATTTTTTCAATGTAGCCGCGTTCGACAATCCTTTGCATCGTCCACGAAAAGTTGATGTCGTAAATCCACATGAGCCGAACAATTTTCCGGTCGCCGTTCGTGCGAATCTTCTTGTAGTCCGCCTGCTTGCCCGTCACGAAGTTTTCTACAAAGTCGGGGCTGACGTCGGGGCGTGCCCTGCCTTTGATGAAGTTGGGCAACTTGTCAGCGTTCTCCTGCGCAAGGAAAGGTTCAAGTACACGGTAAATATCAAGCTTGTCGGCGTCGCGGATTATCCTTGCAAAGAGAAGCTTCCGTTCGTCGTCAGTCGGGGCAATCGTCATCTTGTTGTGATTCTGAATTGCGAACTTCACAAGCTCATAATCGGACGCGGCAAGCTCCTTGAAGAATTCCAACTCGTCAATGACTTTAAGGGCAAGGTCGGCGTGGTCTTCGGAGTCGGCGTCGTTGAAAGTCTTGTACAAGCTGTATTGGCGGAAGCGTCCCACGTCGTGAAAAAGCCCGATAATCTCGGCAAGTTCGGCGTCATGCTTGGGTAGCTTTAAAAACTTGGCAAGCTCTACGCAATTCGCCGTAACGTAGCCCGTATGCTTTTCCTTTAACAGAATGCCCTGCTGAACTTCCGCGTCGTCCGAATAAAAGCTTTTCATGTAAGCCGCCATCCACGCGTGCATTCGATTGAGCAATTCCCGCATCACATCACCTCCATAGATTAAAACAACACTGGCGCGATTATACAACCGATTTAAGCTTTGCGCAATTTATCTTGACAAATTTATTGACGGGCAAAAGGGGCTGTGTTAATATGTGCGCGTTTGTAGAGTAAAATTTTTGGAGGCGATTCTTGATGAGTAAAATCGCGGTCGTGTTTTGGAGCGGCACTGGCAATACCGAGGAAATGGCAAACGCCGTAGCTGAAGGCGCAAAAGCGGCGGACGCAGATGTCGAGGTTTTCCAGGTAGACGACTTCAACGCATCTGACATGGCGGATTATAACGGTTTCCTGTTCGGTTGCCCGGCAATGGGTGATGAGGTTTTGGAAGAGGATTCCTTTGAGCCGTTCTTCGCCGAAGCCGAGACCAAACTTAACGGCGTGCCCGTCGGCTTGTTCGGTTCCTATGGCTGGGGCGGCGGCATTTGGATGGAAAATTGGACTGAACGCACCAAAGAGGCGGGCGCGAAGTTCGTCGGCTCCGTGATTGCTGAAAATGCTCCCGATGATACGGTCCTTGAAGAGTGCCGCAAACTCGGCGAGGATTTGGCTAAGGCTGTGTAAACTTCTTAAACGTAATAAAAATCCCTCGCTGAGTGCGGGGGATAATTTTTTGCAACATGACATAAGCTTACTTGCCTTGCCGGGAAAAGTATTCGCGGTCGAGCATTCCGAGAACAATCAAATTCTCGTAGACGCCGTCGGTTAAAATGATTTCGCGCAGGACGCCTTCACGCACAAAGCCCAAACTCTCGTAAAGGTGCAGGGCGATTGGATTGTATTCCTTGCAGTCAATCCAAACGCGATGATACTTCCCGACTTTAAACGTCCAATCAAGCAGAAGATTCAAAGCCTCGCGCCCATAGCCCAGACCTTTGCGCCCGATGATGACGTGGGTAAACTCAATGAACGGCGAATCCATCTTGCGGAGCATGAAATATCCGACGGCTTGCCCCGTGTCAATCTCCTCAACAATCACGTCCAACTTTTCCGAGCCGTCCGAGCCGATAATCTCGCGGTGATACTCTTCGCTGAACGGCACGATAAATTTCAAGTTTTCCGGCGCGTGTTGCAAAGCCATGATGTAGCCTAAATCCGTCACGTTCGCTTGTCTTAGGCGCAATCTCTTTCCTTCGATTAAAATCATTCCTATCAACTCCTTGCGCTTAATATATAGGCTGTAAAAAATTTTTTCAAGGCTATAGGAGGCATTAAAATGAAAACATACTTAATCACGGGCAACGCAGGATTTTTCGGGAGCATTTTGAAACAAGATTTATTGCGCGACGGTCATTTTTGCGTAGGCATAGATAGGGAGGTTGACGACTATCGCCACGAAAATTATATCTCTGTGACGGGTGACATTTGCGACAAGAATCTTGCGAAAAATCTTCTCGGAATATAAGTTTGATGCTGTATTTCACTGCGCGGCACTTTTGGCACACGAAGTAAAGGATAAAGATGAGCTGTGGAAAGCTAATGTCGGCGGAACGCAAAATATTTCTGATTTCGCCGTTGAGTTCGGTTGCAAGAAAATAATTTTTATCTCGTCAAATTGTCTTTGGGGAAAAAGTTTCGACTACAAAGTTACAGAAAAAGAGCCGCCCGATCCTATTGAAATTTACGGCAAATCCAAGTACGAGTGCGAAAAAATTCTCCTTAACAATAAAAATTTCAATGCAGTAATCTTCAGAAGCCCAACAATTATGGACGAAGGTCGCTTAGGTTTGCTGAGTTTGCTCTTTGAATTCATTGATGACAATAAAAATATTCCACTAGTCGGCGACGGCAATAATAACTACCAATTTATCTACGCTAAAGATTTGTCGCGTGCCATGAAAGCCGCTTTGAATTACAATAAAACGGACGTATTCAATATCGGCTCGGATAACGTTAAATCGTTCAATGCCGTTTACAAATACGTCATAGATAAGGCAGGCTCAAAATCGCGGCTCGTGCATTTTCCAAAAAGTCCCATGGTATTTTTAATGAAGTTATGCTATTTCCTCAAGTTGTCGCCGCTCGGTCCCTATCAATACAAAATGATTGCCGCTAACTTCGTTTTCGATACTACAAAAATTAAACGCCAACTCGGTTTTAAGCCGACGTTGTCTAACGAAGAAATGCTCTATAAATCTTACGAGTACTATAAAAACAACCGTGCAGAGATTGAGTCTAGGAAAGACGTTTCAGCTCACAGGAAAAATGCCAAAATGGGAATAATTCGGTTGCTGAAATGGCTAATGTAAAAAAGGAGTGTTTTGTTTGGATTATCTTCAACATATTGATTGGCTGGCATTGGGGCACAAGCTCATTATCCCGGCGTGTATATTGTTCGTCTCGTTCTGTTTCGGCGTCGCGCTGAACAGATTTATTCAAAGCAAAATGGAAGGACGAGTTAAGGCGAGCGAGTCGGAGATATTTGAAATCTTCTTCCGTGCGATGAAGGGCGTTCCGATTTACCTTTGCATAGTGATTGGGCTTTATTGGAGCGTCACAACCTCCGACATGCCCGCCAGCCTTGAAAAGATTTTCTCCTACGTCTTGTTCGCGATGATTGTCTTTTCGATAACGCGGGTTTGCGAGCGGACGTTATCTGGGTTCATTCGGCTAAAGTTCTCTGGCTCAAGTGACATGACGCAATCGACACTACTTGATACTATCTTTCGCGTGGCAATTTATGCGTCGGGTGCGCTAGTCATTCTGGACTACTTCAACATTTCGATAGCCCCGATTATGGCGGCAATGGGTGTTGGCGGTATGGCAGTTGCCTTCGGTGTTCGCGAAACCCTGGAGAATATTTTCTCTGGACTGCAACTCATCATCTCTAAGCAACTGCGCGTCAACGACTATATTAAACTTTCAACTGGCGACGAGGGCAAAGTTATCGACATCAACTGGCGTTTTATTACGGTCATGCCCGCCAATGAGGGTAGCGTCGTGGTCATTCCTAACAAGGTTATTGCCAATGCCGTTACGTCGAATTTCTCTCAGCCCCGTGATGATATTGTCGTAATCGTTCCAATCGGCGTCGGTTATGAAAGCGACCTTGAGCAAGTGGAGCGCGTGACGGTGGAAGTTGCCCGCGAACTTCAGATTAAGATTGACGGCTACGAACCGCGTTTTGATTCCGAAGGCGTAGACCGGAACAAACTTGCGCCCGTCGTCCGCTATCAAGCCTTCAATGACTCGTCGATTGACTTCAACGCGATTATGCACGTCCAAACCTTTACTAATCAGTATCTTCTTAAGCACGAATTCATTAAGGCGATTACCAAGCGTTATCGCGAGGAGGGCATTAACATTCCGTTCCCGATTCGCACGCTAGATTTGCCTGATGATACAAAAATTGACCTAAGGAAGTGATTGCTTATGATTGTCGACGGCGTTAATGTTAAGTTCATTGGCATAGACGACGCCACACGCGAAGAGGCAGCCAATTACGTTGCTTACGTTCGCGGGCGGGTCTCAATGCCGGTCAAGACGATTAATGTTAAACTGTGTGATGATGGCATGGTTGATGTCAGCTACACGGCACGCGGCGAGAAGTTTGAACGTATCAGAAGGATTACCGGATACCTCGTGGGCACAACAGACCGTTGGAACGACGCTAAGAAGTCGGAAGAACACGACCGCGTTAAGCACAATATCTATTGATTAAAGCTTTGCAAAAAAATCAGAGCCGCTCAATCGCGAACGGCTCTTTTCTTTTGCTTAGGCGTCAATGTCCACGTCGATTATCCCCGCCGCATAGGGCGCAATCTCGTAATGCTGGAAGATAAAATGCACGTGCAAGTTCTCGTCCCAATAAAAAGTCTCCGGCAACTGCTTAAGCGGCAAGGCGTCTTCAAAAAGATAAATTCCCTCGCGCTTGATTTTTTCACGAAGCTTTTGCTCCAAACGTTCAAGCAGGTAACCTTCCCTCAAGCCTTCGCCGACTTCCGTTAGGTAATGCAAGCCCATAAGCTCGCCGCTCGACGTATTGAAGTTCAAAGCGCGTTTCCAAGTCGCTGGGTGTGCCGCGCCCTTAAAGTATTGGCTCTCGGTCATGATGATGCTTAGGATAACCGTGTTGCCCGCCTGATTGGAGCCGACCTCGTAACTCGTGTGGGCGTCCTCGACTTGCGCCCCTATCGATTGTGCGCCTTTATAAGCACTCGTAAGGAACCTATCAAGCTCCGCGATGATTGCCACGTTGATTTTCCTGTCAATCGCCGCGTCCCCAGTGCTAACGACGGGATAAATTAATTTCTCGTCGCCGTTAAAGTGAGCCGTCTCAATCGTCGCCGCGCTAGCCGAACTCATTAACATCATCACGAACGCTAGCATCAAAAATATTTTCCGCATGTTCAACACCTCCGCGCTGATTATAGCACGCACAAAAATTTTGTCGACGCGGCGTTTCTTTTCTGCTATCATGCAAGAAAAACTTTTGAGGCGAGGCAATGATTCAACTTGATAGCGTTACAAAGTATTACGGCGAGCGGCTTATCTTCCGCGACGTGACTTTCAAGATTGTTGACGGCGAGAAGGTCGGCATCGTCGGCAAGAATGGCGCGGGCAAATCCACGTTGGTTAAGATTATGATTGGCGCGGAACCCTTCGACGCGGGCACAATCAGCGGGCTACGTGCGGAGGACATCGGCTTTGTAGAACAGACGCCCCGATTTACTGCCGCAACTCTCCTAGACGAAATGTTGACGGTCAAAGGTGTCGAGAAGTTCCAAGCGCGGAAAATTTTATTCGGGCTAGGCTTCACCGAACCAGAGCTTGAGAAGAGTCCGAATCACTTCAGCGGCGGCGAGTCAGCAAAGATTTCTTTAGCCAAAGCCCTGCTCAACGAACCGCGTATCCTAATCCTAGACGAGCCGACAAATCACCTAGACATTTACTCGATTGAGTTCCTTGAGGAGTTCATCAAGAATTATCGCGGCACGGTCATTGCCGTCACGCACGATAGGCATTTCCTGCAACAGTGCGTCGGGAAGATTTTGGACATGGAAGGCGGGCGGGCGACGCTTTACCCCGGCAACTACGAAAAGTTTGTTCAGCTAAAGGCGGAACGGCACGCGGCGGAGCTTAAAGCCTACGAACGACAGCAAGAAGAGATTAGCAAGCTTGAAGAGTTCGTCAGGCGTAATAAAGTCCGAGCGTCGACGGCAAAACGTGCGCGAAGTCGTCAAACGATGCTTGACCGTATGCAACGACTGGAAAAGCCGCCGTCAACGGAGCAATCAACAATCCGATTGGGCGACGCTTCAGAGTCCGCTAATCGCGTGCTGATTCTGGAGGGCGTCAACTTCAAGGGGATAATCCGAGACTTCAGCGCGGAACTGTTCAAAGGGGAAAAGGTCGGCTTAATCGGTCGCAATGGCGTCGGCAAGTCTACGTTGCTAAAAATTATCGTCGGCGAACTCAAAGCTGACAGCGGCGAGATAAAGCTTGGAAATCGCGTCAAAGTCGGGTACCTTTCGCAGGGGCATGAGGAACTTAATGAGAACGCAACGCCGCTTGAAGAGCTCAACAACGAATTCGGCTTAACGGAAGGTCAAGCGCGTTCGGAGCTTGCAAGGTTGAATCTGTTCGCGCAAGTCGTCGAAAAACCGATTAAAGACCTTTCCGGCGGAGAAAAAACACGCGTCGCACTGACGAAACTAATCTTGACGGGCGCAAATTTCCTAATCCTAGACGAGCCGACCAATCATCTGGACTTGCCCGCACGGGAGGCAATCGAGGCGGCGTTGCAGGACTTCGACGGGACAATCCTAATCGTCACGCACGACCGATACTTGCTTGACAGAGTGGCGACGCGAATAATAGAATTCGCCGAAACAACAGAGCCTAAACCACTCAAGGACGACAAGACTAAGGGCGACAAGAAGAAACCTTCCGTGCCTAAACCGAACGAACAAGCACTAAGCAAAGTCGAGGCGCAAATAAAAATGGCGGAGATGGAACTAAAAATGATTGAGCACGAGATAAACGGAGCAGTCGAGCCGGACAAATTGACGGCATTGGCGGCGGCGCACGTCGATAAGCTCGCGGAGATTGACGAACTTTATTTGCGTTGGGAGGATTTGCTATGTTAAGAGCCGTGCCGATTATCCTTGCCCTTGCCCTTTGCTTTTCCAATCTCGGCTTCATCAATCTGGGCGGACGCATCGCGGAGGATACTCCGATAAGCGTAGCCGACGCCCGCACCCCGCACAATCACTTGACGCAGGACAAGGACGCTAAAACCGCCGTGATTGCCGAGGTCTACACCTTCGAGGACGCGACGAACTCTCCCGCACAAGACACGCCCGAAGAAATCATTCCTAGCCAACAAAATATCTTGCGGCTTTACTGGGACATCGTGCCAAACGCCGTCAAGTATGAAGTCTTCATAGCGGGCAATTCGCTGTTCGCTTACACGAACGGCATTGAAATTCCCGTCGAGAACGTCAACGCAAAGTTCCAAGTCAATGCCATCTCGTTAGAAGGGACGACGCTCCAGAACAAGTTGCCAATCGTCACGATAGACACCAACCCGCCGGCTCCGCTCACGACGACAGAGTTTGACAAGATGAACTACCCGCCAATTTACCCCGTGTACTCGTGGATTCCGACCAGCGGCGCAGACCATTACGAGATTGAACTTATAAAGGACGGCAAGATTATCCGTCGCTATTTTACGTCGACTCAACAACAGGAAGACGACTTTGATTTATACGATAAAGTTCCCGTGCTTGACGAGGGCGAATATTTCTGGCGGGTGCGTGCGCTCAATCAGGACAATCAGCCGCTTACGCAGTGGTCGACGAAGGACGCGGCAAATAGTTTCGAGGTCAAGCATCAAGTCCGATTCGCGGCGTTGGGTGACAGCATTACTCACGGCGGCGGCTCAATCTCCGTGCCGCCTTCAACCGTCATGTACAACTGGGAGACCTATTGCGCCATTCCCGTTAAGAACCTAGCTAGGAGCGGCGACACCACAGCGGAGATTCTTGCCCGCTTTGATAATGACGTGTTGCCCTTCCGCCCCGAAGTCCTCTTCATTATGGCGGGCGTCAATGATTATCGCGGAAATATTCTCGGCTCGGAGTCGGTTGAGAACTTAGCGGCTCTTCGTGACAAGTGCGAACTTAACGGAATCAAGCCCGTGTTCCTAACGCCTACGCCCCTTAACCCTATGCAAATTCAAAAGCTCGGCTTTATCGACTTGCCGCCGGAGGATTGGCAAGAACATCAGCGATTTATCTGCGAGTGGATTCGCGACCAAGAACACTTCATAGACGTGAACGACAAATTAACTGACGAGGCGGGCAATTTGCTTGAGTCGCTAAGCGTGGACGGCTTGCACCCCGACGCCGAAGGCAAAAAAATAATCGGCGAGGCGGTCGCCGCGTGGCTCGATAAATATCTGAACCTCAAGTGAGCACTTCGACGGGGATAAGGACTTCGCCAAGCTCCTCGTGTAACAAGTTCGCGGCGGTCAAGTCGTTCAGCTCCAGCAGACAAGATTCGACTTGCTCCGGCAAAAGTAAAAGCTCCTGCGTCACGACATCGGCGTAATCGGTGTTGGCGACGCGGATTTTTTTATTGCGCAGATAGTTTTCCACCGTCGCTAGGAAGTTGTATTCGAGCGTCAAGGAAATCCTCTTAAAGGTCGTCATGCGCACGAGCTTTGAATTGGCAATGCCCAAAGCCGCCGTGTGTGAATACGCCCGAATCAAACCGCCCGCGCCCAGCTTTATCCCGCCGAAGTAGCGCGTCACGACGATTGCGCAATCCGTCAGCTCGTTCTTTTTAATCGTCTCAAGGATTGGATTGCCAGCCGTGCCGCCGGGTTCGCCGTCGTCGTTTGACTTCTGTTTATCGCCGCGCAAGCCGAGCACCCACGCCGAGCAATTATGCGTCGCGTCAAAATATTTCTTGCGAATCATCTGCACGAAGTCCCGCGCCGCCTCCTCCGTCTCGACGTGCCGGACGTGCGCTAGGAACTTCGACTTGTTGACTTCATACGCCGCAGAAAAAATTTCCCCGTCGGCAATCGTCTTGTTCGTCATAAGCTCACCTCACAATAAAAAATCCGCGAAGACCTCGTTGCCCAAAGCCATGCCGCGTGCCGTCAAATAAATTCGGTCGCCAGAAACCTCAAGCAAGCCGCGTTGACGATTCTTAGCAATGACTGCGCCGAACACCTCCGAGATATTCACGCCGAACTTTTTACGGAAGGTCTGCGCGGAAATGCCAGCCGTCATACGCAAGCCGAGGAAACAAAATTCCTCCATTGCCGCCTGCCGAGTGATAACCTCTTCAACGATTGGAACGCCGCCTTTAATGTAAGCCGCCACGTCCCGAACATTTGAAGTCCTCAAAGCCCCGTCGAAGCTGTGCGCCCCCGCCCCGAAGCCGAAATATTTTTTGCCCGTCCAGTAGCCGACGTTGTGGCGGCTCTCGAAACCTTCCTTAGCAAAGTTGCTTATCTCGTAGCGTCTAAAACCTAACGTCGGGAGCGTCTCTGTTATCAAGTCGTACATATCGGCGCAAGTCTCTTCGTCGGGCAAGGGCAGTTGGTTCCTAAGCTCAAAAAACTTCGTGCCTTCCTCAATCTCCAAGCCGTAAATCGACACGTGCTGAGCGTCCAAAGCTTTGACTCGTTCAAGGTCGCGGCGTAGGTGATTCAACGTCTGATTGGGCAAGCCGTACATCAAATCGACGCTGACATTGCCAAAAAAAATCTTCGCAAGCTCGACAGTCTCAATCGCCGCCCGCGAATCGTGAATCCTTCCCAAAGTCTTTAATAGTCCGTCGTCGAAACTCTGCACGCCCAAGCTTAAACGATTAAAGCCCAACGACTTCAGCCCGCGCAGATAATTTCCGTCAACGGTGCCGGGGTTCGCCTCAATCGTAAGCTCCGCCCGCTCGTCGACGCTAAAAGCCTTCCGAACTGCCCAAAGGATTTTCTCTAGTTCGCCAAGCTCAAGGGTCGTGGGCGTACCTCCGCCAAAGTAAATCGTCTCGACCGTCGAATCATCAGCCCGCAAATTTATTTCCTTAGTCAAAGCCTCGACGTAAGCTTGCCGCTCCGCCGCGTCGCTAACTTTGGAATTGAACGCGCAGTAGTTGCATTTGCGTTCGCAAAAGGGCACGTGGATATAAATCATCTATCGATTTCCTTTACGACGATTGCAAGCCTTGCAAAGCATTTGGCAATTATCGGGAATTGTCTTGCCGCCTTTGCTCCACGGCTTGATATGGTCGGCTTCCATTTCGTCATGCGATTTAAATTTCTTCCCGCAAAAAGCACACTGTCCGCCTTGACGATTGAAAATAATTTTCCGAGTAGCTTTATCGAACGTCCGCAAGCTCAAATGTTTTTCCTCGCCCGTCAAAAGGTATTTGTAAATGCCGCTCATGCTCTGAACTTCGTCATCGTCGCGCAACTCCTCAACACGCCGCGTAATTTCCTCAACGTCAAACTTCTTGCCGCCGTATCGATTGAAAAATTTTCCCCAATCAATTTCGCGCATCTCCTTATGATAAATCGGGAAAAGTCGCTTGACCCAAACGAACACACAGCGAAAATATTTCTTAAGCTCTTCGGCGTCGCCGTTCTTGTGCTTGGACATGTATTCTTCAATCGAACAATTCTTTAAGTCGCAAATCCATTTGAGCGCAGTCTCCAAAATTTCTTGTCTAATCGGCTCGCCGCGCAGATAATCCTTCGACAACCGATAAGCCGCGCAATTCCTCTGCGAAAAATAAGCTCGCGCCTCGTTGACGAACTTGCCCGCATAAGTCGCGTTGAGAATCTCTTGGTTAAAAAGTTTTTCGCCCGCAATGTTCACGACTTTAAACCACGCAAGCTTCTCGTCGTCGTCGCCGCGACAAAAATAAATCGTCAGCTTGTAATTTAAAATCGTCTCTTGAAATTTTTTCGAGAGGCTCTGAAAAAAATTGCCGTCAACCGCAAAGACGCCTTTGACGTAATCGCAAATCGAAATCGTGCGCTGTTGACCGTCCATAACCTCAAAAGTCCCGTCGTCGCGAATCACCCAATACATCACGTTCAGCGGAAAATTTTTCTTGACCGTGCGAACAACCTCGTCGCGCTGTTCATCGTCGTAAATAAAATTCCTCTGATATTGCGGGCGAATATCCAATTTGCCGCCCAAACCGTAAACGCCTTCCTCGCCGTGATTGGTATAGCCTTCGACGACTTGGCGAACCGTCACCTCGTGCAATTCAATTTCCATCGCCATAATCATTGCCTCCGCCGAATAAAAAGCCGCTTGAACATTCTTTTACCATCGATATAACAGTTCCAATCTGTACCCGCCACATGACAGCCGCAATCGCCATATTGATAACTGCAACCGAGCAGTTCAAATTGGTCAGGGCAATATTTATCGAGGAAAGTAATCGGCACGCCCATAACTCCAAAATAATCTTCGGGGATGTCGCCAGTCTTAGAGACTTCGATAGCGTCGTAATTGTCATAGCGCGGATAGCGTTCGGGATTTTGTTTGTAGGAACAAACCAAATCATAGGGGCGATTTTTCTTTGCGTGTTCGAGGTTTGTCAGCCACAAGCATTGATTCGTTGCAACAATCCTCTTGCCGTTTTCAAAGCGAGCTTCAGTTCCGTAAAGCTCATAGCCTTCAGGCACAATGAAACCCGAAATTGCACGCCCCATGCCATAGCCCAGCCAAATTTTATTGTCTTTAATCAGCGGGAAGATTTCTTTGTAAGTTATGCAGTTGATGTTGCCGATGATGAGGAATTTTTTATCGAAGTCAATAAGCTGCTTGACATATCCCCTAAACAAACTAAACGGTGGATTCGTCACGACAATATCAGCTTGCTTAAGAAGTTCGACGCATTCTTTTGAACGGAAGTCGCCCGCCAGATAATTTCCGTCGCCTTTGAGCAGTGATAGCGTATTGGAACCGACCGTTGCTGAAGAATTTTTGCCGAGCGCGATTTTAAGTTCGTTCATCAAAGCGGTTACGTCCGTCCAATCGAAAGGATTCTTGTCAATTTTGTTAATCTCGACTTTGTAGGCGGGCTTAGTGTCGTCGACAGGCGCGAATAAATTACCTTGAACGGGCGAACCGGTGTAACTCGTGACGATAAGTTTCTTGAGCTTGAGGAAGTTGAATTTCATGGCGAAGTAGAAAAAGAATTGGCTCTCGAACGGGTCATCACAGTTGCAGAAAACGACTTTATCGGCGAAGTGCGCCCAATAATGTTGTAGCTCGTGTTCAATGTCCGTGCGTTGGGTATAGAACTCGTCTTTATTGGCACGCGCCGCCGTGTTGAGATTTTTATTTTTAGCCACGGTGAATCATCTCCATTAATCAGCGGCGGATAATTTCTTAGCTTGGTCGGCGGTTATCAAGGCGTTAATAAAGTCGTCTAAGTCGCCGTTCAAAATTTCTTCCAGCTTGTAGAGCGTCAGCTTGATTCGGTGGTCAGTCACGCGCCCTTGAGGAAAATTATACGTGCGGATTTTCTCGCTGCGGTCGCCGGAGCCAACTTGATTCTTCCTGTCCGCCGCAATGCTCGCCGCCTGCTCACGAACTGCCAAATCATTCACGCGGGCACGCAGGACACGCATCGCCTTTTCCTTGTTCTTAAGCTGTGACTTCTCGTCCTGGCATTGAACGACGATACCCGTTGGAATGTGCGTTATCCTAATCGCCGTCTCGGTTCGGTTGACGTATTGCCCGCCCGCCCCGCTCGCACAGTACGTATCAATCCGAAGGTCAGCGGGGTTAATCTCAACGTCGACTTCCTCGGCTTCGGGCATGACAGCGACGGTTACCGCGCTTGTATGAATCCTGCCGCCGCTCTCCGTGACGGGCACGCGTTGAACTCGATGGGTGCCGCTCTCGTACTTTAGCTTGCTGAACGCGCCCGCGCCCTCCACCGTGAACGAAATCTCTTTGAAGCCGCCGATTGTCGTTGGGTTCGCGTAGACAATATCGACGTGCCAACCTTGCCGCTCGGCGTAGCGCGTGTACATCCTGAACAGCTCGCCCGCAAAGAGTGCCGCCTCCTCGCCGCCAACTCCCCCGCGTATCTCCATGATTACGTTCTTATCGTCGTTGGGGTCTTTGGGCAACAGCATTATCGGCAACTGCGCGTCGAGTTCCGCTTTTGACTTCTTAAGCTCGTCGAGTTCTTCCGCCGCCAATGTCCGCAAGTCCTCGTCCGTCGAAGTCTCAAGCAAGGCTTTGTCCTCGTCAATCTGCGCGATGATTCGTTTGTATTGGCGGAAGGTCTTTACAATCGGTTCAAGGGCGGCATGTTCGCGGGTTAGTGCCGTGAACTTTTCCACGTTCGCGATTACTGACGGGTCACTTAACCGCGCTTCGACCTCCGCGAAATGTTCTTCGACCTGCTGCAATCTCTCAATCATCGCGCCGCCTCCTAATGAACAGCCGCTTATAAACTTTCTTGCCGCCAATCGTCGCTTGCCTGTACTGCGAATCTTCATGCCACAGCCCATTTGAAAAGCCCGCGCCCTCGCTCTCAGTCGCGCCGACGATTTCAAATTGATTCGGGCAATATTTATCGAGGAAAGTAATCGGCACGCCCATGACGCCAAAGTAATCGCAGGGAATGTGGTCGGTCTTCGATACCTCGATAGCGTCGTAGTTGTCGTAGCGGGGATACTCTTCTGGCGAATATTCTTTCCACAAGTCCAGCTCCCAATAACGTTTCGGCGTTTCTATGTTCGTATACCAATGCAAATTGCCAAAGCTCCGCCAGCGTTGCCCGTTCTCGTCAATCCAAAAGCGCGTATCGCTCTCGTAATCGTCAGGAACTCTAAAGCACGGGTCGCCGCCTCTGAAGCCGTAGCCGAGCCAAAGTTTATTCGCCATGATGAGCGGGAAAATCTCCTTGTAAGTGATTGCGTTCTTGTTGCCCAGAATTAGGAATTTTTTATCGTAAGCGATGAGCTGAGCTACGAACTCGCGGAAGACGCTAAAGGGCGGGTTGGTCACGACGACATCAGCTTGACGCAGGAGTTTGACGAGTTCAGCCGAGCGGAAGTCTCCCGCGCAATAGTTCAAATCGCCGGTAAGCGGCTGCTTCCTGTAAATGCCGTGCTCAATGGCAAAAGCCACATCGTCGAGGTCTTCGCCTCCGTCGCCGTTCCAGTCCTTGAGTTCGGTGACTTCTACCATATAAGCGGTCTTGCCGTCCGGGAAAAGATTCAGCTCAAGCCCCGCAATCGGCGAGTCGGCGTAGCTAGTACAAATTAGCTTCCTTAGTTCGAGGTCATTGAACTTCGCCGCGAAATACTTAAAGAAATTGGACTCGAACGGGTCATCGCAGTTGCAAAGGACGACCTTACCCACGAAGAACTCCCGATAATGTCTTAGCTCGTTCTCTATGTCCTCAAGCTGCGTGTAGAATTTATCTTTCTTAGCCTTTGCCGCCGCGTTTAGGTTCTTGTTGCCTGCCATAAGCCGCCTCCTCAGAGATTCTTAACGGCAGTATCTAGCGTGTGCCAAGCAAGCGTCGCGCACTTGACGCGGGCGGGCATCGTCGAAATATTTTTGAGAGCCGCCGCCTCGTCAAGCTCCTCAAGCGCGGTGTCGTCGGTGACTTCGCCCTTAATCATGCCGATAAAGAGTTCAGCAAGCCGCCGCGCCTCGTCGATAGTCTTGCCGCGCATAAGCTCAATCATCATGTCCGTTGACGCCCTGGAGATTGCACAGCCCGCCCCGCTGAACGCCGCATCTTTAATCACGCCGTCCGCAACTTCAAGCTCAAGGGTTATCTCGTCGCCGCAACTGGGATTGTGCCCGCGTTCGGTTATCGTGGCGTGTTCGAGGTGCCGCCGATTGTCTTTGGACTGGCTGTGTTCGGCAATCAGTTCCGTATAAATATTTTCAAGCAAGAATTTCACTCCTTTAAAACGCGGTGAATCGCTAAAGATTTTCGTAACGTTGAAGCGCGACCGCTGTTCCCCCGCTTTTAAAGCGGGTCAAGCAAGGTGCATCGTCCCCCTGACTGTTTGAATTGCCTCGATTAATCGTTCAACGTCTCGGCGCGTGTTGTAAAAGTAAAAGCTCGCCCGGCACGTCGCGTTTTGCCCAAGGTACTTTATCAGCGGCTGTGCACAGTGATGACCTGCACGAATCGCCACGCCCGCCGCGTCAAGAATCGTCGCTACGTCATGCGGGTGCACGTCTTTGATATTGAACGACACGATACCAATCTTGTTAGCCGCCTGGCAACCGTACAATTCGACGTAAGGCAATCGCTTAAGCTCGTCAATCGCGTAAGTCATCAGCTCGTGTTCAATGCGTTCAATTGCCTCGAAGCCGACGCCCTGAAGGTAATCAATCGCCGCCGATAAGCCCGCCGCCCCTCCGACGTTTTGCGTACCCGCCTCGAATTTCTGCGGAAGCTCGGCATAAGTCGTCGTCTGCTCCTCAACGTATTCAATCATGTCACCGCCGCTGAGGAACGGGGGCATAGCGTCTAAGATTTCCTTCTTGCCGTAGAGGACGCCCACGCCCATCGGCGACAACATCTTATGACCGGAGAACGCTAAGAAGTCCGCGTCTATGTCCTGCACGTCAACGGGGATATGCGGCACCGATTGTGACCCGTCCACCACGATGACTGCGCCGACTTCGTGAGCACGCTCCGCCAATGCCTTAACGTCGTTGACAATGCCCAAGACGTTTGAAGTTTGTGTGACGGCTAAAATCTTTGTGCGCCGCGTGAGTTTCTTGTCAATGTCCGCCGCCGATAAATTCCCGTCCGCCGTCAGGTAAATGTAATTGAGCGTCGCGCCCGTCGCCTTAGCTATCCTCTGCCACGGCACAAGGTTGGAATGATGTTCGGCTATCGTGATTAAAATTTCGTCGCCGTCGTGCAGATTGTTTAAGCCGTAGCTGTAAGCGATTAGATTCAGCGACTCGGTTGCGTTCTTCGTGAAGATAATTTCCTGCGTCGACTTGGCATTTATGAATCGGGCGACTTTGCGCCTAGCGTCCTCGTAAACCTTTGTAGCCTTAACGCTCAGTTCGTAAACGCCGCGATGAGGATTGGCATTGCAGCCGCCGTAGTAGCCGCAAATCGAACGCACGACGCTTTCAGGCTTTTGAGTGGTCGCGCTGTTGTCCAGATATGCCAGCGGGTGTCCGTTCATTCGACTACGCAATATCGGGAAGTCATTCAAAAAGTTTTTATCCATAAATAAATCTCCTTAGAAGTTTTTTTATCTCAATCATGATGTGTTCGACGGCGCGGACAATGTCTTCTTGCGTCCTAAATTGCCTCAAGGTTCTGTCGACGTCCGTGAAGTAAATAAGATTGCCCCGTGCGTCGTGCAAATCTGTTCTGCCGACCAAACCGTTGAATTTTTTATCATACTCGGCAACAATTTTCTGTGGCAAAATATTTCTTCCGTTGAGCAATCGCTTAATTTCCGGCTCTTTGTAAAGCCCTTCTTTTATTTCGTTAGAGAAAATCATAAAACCTGCACAAAACGCTAGTGATTCATCAAGGTAGCTATATCTGCCATTATAACAGCCTACTCTAAGCCAAAGTTCCTTGTCGTCGTCAAGCTTTACGTCCGTGCATTGGAGACAGATACTCGGCCAAGAAAATGCCGTGCCAAAAAATCTGTCGATATATCGTTTGTAAGTATAGCAATCGCCTATCTCCATACGTTTGTTGCCGCCGCGCTTGAGATGATATTTTTGGCAAAAGTTTTCGTCGAAACGATTATCGAGAGCCGTGAAAAATTTGCGCATAACTTCTTCCGTTAGACCTTGCGAATAGGTTCTTGTAATCATTTTATCAATTTCTTCGGAAACACTTATCAAGTTTTTCTCTGAATCCCTATCTTTTGGAGGATTCTTCTCGCAAGCATCAATCCAATAAAAACCTTCCGAACAAAATGCAACGTCGTCTATTTTGTCAGAGCGAATGAAATTTGTTGACCTGTCTTGGAATCCGAAATCGCCCACGCTTTCCCATGAAGGAAATTCTCCTTGTGGCGTCAAGTAATAGAGAACAGGCGGCTCGCTCAAAGAATTATCTTTATGATACGCTTCTGCCTCGCACCAATAATCGCGACATTGATTGGGTTGGTCGACAGCGTCTTCTTTTCCTTTTATCTTGACTTCAATCGGAATGAAACGTTTCGACGTGATGATTACCAAATCTATTCGTTTTTGTTTATTTTCTATAAATTGCATATGATACTTATCTTCTTCGGGAACTTTTGAGCTGTCAACAAAAACCCTTGCATGCTCTAATTCTTTATTACTCATTTTAAGGCGCAGAACGTGTTTATCAAACAGTTCGAGATAGAGTCGCCAGCGTTCGGGATTCTCTTTAGGCGAAAGAAGTTCATACATCAAATTTGTTAATTCAGTCTCTTGCATTTTGAAGACCTCCAATAAAGTTTTTTCTACATTGTAGCGGCGCAAGTCGAATTACGCAACAGAAAAAGCACCGGAGGTTTTATCCCCGATGCCTTGTCTTAGCCTCTGACGAAGTGCGGATATTTCTTTAGGAAGTCCTTTAGCGCAGGCAACTTGATTTCGTTCACGTCGCAGGGCGCGAATTTTGCGGGCGTATGGAAATATTTCCCGCTAGCCATCGCCGCCTCCACGAAGGCTTTATCCAGATACTTCTTGTTCTCGTGGAAAAGTTCAACGTCCTCGACTGCCGCCTGCATTTTCTCCGTAATTCTCTCGACGCCGCCCATATAGGAGAAGTGCCAGCCGCCGTTCATGACGCGTGGAAAACCTTTGCGGGCGTCGCGCAGGGCTTGCGGCGAATCCAAATGCTTGAACTTGCAAAGGCTCGTTCCCTCACACGGCAAATCCGACCGCCAGTCAAAGTAGTAAAGGTACGATTGCAGATGAAAACTTATCGGGCTTAAGTCCAAGAACTTCGCGATAGGTATTCCGCAGTGAAACGGAACTAGCGTGCCGCGTGTGTAAGGCGTAGGGTCATAGAAGGCAACCAAGTCAATGCGTTTGTTCACGTCGGTGAAGCTCTCGCGAATCGTCTGGATTATCTTCGGGTCGGGAATCTCATCCACGTCGCTAATCATAATCAAATCGTCCGGTTCGGCGTCAGGTAAGCCCTTGGCAATGTTGTTGCGCTGATTGTTTTCAATCGCCCAATCGCCCACGCCCTTATAATCAACGACCGAAGTATCCATGAGATAGCTAATCTTCGACAAGTAAGGCTCGTAATCGTGAATGTGTTCGTAGAAGTTGAACGGCTTGGGAACGTTGGCGTGCGTCTTGTCCGCCTCGACGATAACAAACCTATCGACGACATCATAGAGACTAGCAAGCCTAAGCTCCAAAATCTCCAGCTCATTAAAGAACGTAAAGCAGTCGTAAATCTTCATGGCGGCTTACCTGTCTGGGAAGAACTCATCATGAATGCTGTTGACTGCCTCAGTGACCTGCGAGCCTTTGACGAGGCATGAAACGCTTATCTCCGACGTGCTGATAATGTCAATGTTCACGTCCGCGCGGGCGAGTGCCCCAAACATTCTAGCGGCAAAGCCCGGACTGCCTAACATGCCCGCACCCACGATTGAGACCTTAGCCATGTCCTCTTCGACGAGAACCGACGCCGCATTAATCTTTTCGCTAGCCACGCCGATAATCTTCTTTGCTTCGGGCAAGTCGTCAAGGTTTATCGTAAAGACAATGTCATTTATGTTGCGGTCGATATTGCGTATGCTCTGAACAATCATATCAACGGAAACATTTGCTTCGGCGAGAGCCTGGAAAAGCGTATGGGCAATGCCCGGACTGTTCGGAACGCCGATAACGGAAACTTTCGCAACCTTCATATCGTGAGCTACGCCGCGTATCTCAAAATCTCTGTCCTCCAATGTATAATCCTCCCTGATAATCGTGCCCGCCTCTTTGGTAAAGGTCGAGCGAACGTGAATAGGCATGTTGAAGAATTGCCCCATCTCCACCGAGCGCGGCTGCATAACTCCCGCGCCGAGGCGAGCCATCTCCAACATTTCGACATAGGTAATTTCTTTCATTCTGCGTGCGTTCTTTACAATGCGTGGGTCAGCCGAGTAAACGCCGTCAACGTCCGTAAAGATTTCGCACTCGTCAGCCTTGAGGGCACCCGCCAGAGCAACGGCAGAAGTATCCGAACCGCCGCGCCCCAATGTCACGGGGTCGCCGAACTTGTCCGCGCCTTGAAAGCCAGCGACGACGACGACTTGCCCTTTGTTAAGCTCGTCATGCACGCGCTTAGGTTTAATGCCAAGTATCCTGCCCTTCGTGTGCACGGAATTTGTCCTCATGCCCACTTGCGCACCCGTCAACGAAATCGCTGGTTGCCCCAACTTTTTAAACGCCATAGCCAACAGAGCAATCGAGACTTGCTCGCCCGTGGTTAGGAGCATATCGAGTTCCCGCAGATAATTTCCCTTGTAAGGTTGCGCATCGATTCCTCCCGCCAAAGCTATCAAGTCATCGGTCGTCTTGCCCATTGCCGAGACCACCACGACGATTTTATCGTCGGATTTCTTTTCGGCAAGGATTCTCTGTGCCACAGCCAAAATTTTATCAGTAGTCGCAACCGAAGAGCCGCCGAATTTCTTTACAATCAGAGCCATGCGTCCATCCTCCTTCGTACAGCTCAAGATAATCAAAAGGAAAGCGACTCCGCCCGAAACGGAATCGCCCAAAATTTTCAAGTTCGAGACGATTACTTCTTCGCCTGGTTCTTGGTGATTTTGTCGGAAGTCTTCGCGGGGGCGGCGGGTGCCATCAACGTTTGGAAAATGTCCGTCAAGGCAACCGTCACGACGCCGAGAACGTCCTTAAGCACTGCATTATAGAGGTCGCCGCCGTCAGTTACGCCGCGTCCGTTTGCCGTGATGAAAAATTTCTTCGGGTGGTCGCTAGCCTTAAGTGCCGCGTCGATTTTCTCCGCTATCATTTGCGCAAGCTGTTCTTTATCCATGTTTTTCACTCCCAATCTATTTTACTGTCAACTTCAACGCGCCGAATAAAATTCCTGCAGTTGTATTCTACTTTTCTTTTGCTCACCAAAAAGAAAAGATAGCAAAAGAAAAGGGTGCCTCGCGGGGGCGCAAGGGTCGCTCACCGCGCTCACGAATATTTTTGAGCTGGAGTTCGCCGCGGTTTTTACATCACGTAAAAGCGCGGCGGGAGCCGTCGTCCATGACGGCTCCTTTTGTTACGTTGTTGCTTGGTTATTCGTGCCATTCAAATTCCAAGCCGCCGATATGAACTGTCATGCCCTCTTTAATGCCACGGGTTTTAAGTAAGGCGTCGAGGTTCTTCATGCGCCAAATAAATTGGAAACGTCGCAAGCCCTCCGCGTTGTCAAAGTTCGTCATGGCTACTATCTTCTCAAGGTTCTTGTTGCGGACGATAAATTCCGCCGCGTCGTTGCGCTCAATGATAACGGGGTCGTCCTCCTTGTCCACGTCAAAAACTTTCACGGCGTCGACGGGTTCCACTTCCGGGACAATCTCTTCAAGCTTCTTGCCGACAAAGTTTATCAGCTCGTCTAGGTTCTCGCGTGTCGCCGCTGAGATTGCAAAGAATTCTATTCCCTCCTGTTTAGCTAGCTCTTCTAGGTTCGGAAGGTTTTCTTTGGCTTGCGGCAAGTCAATCTTATTGGCAACGAGGATTTGCTCACGTTTGGAAAGTTTTTCGCTATAACGCCTAAGCTCAACATTAATCTTGTTGAAGTCGTCTAAGGGATTGCGTCCATCAACCGCCGCCGCGTCAACGATATGCAAAATTAGTTTCGTGCGTTCGATATGCCGCAGGAAGTCATGACCTAAGCCAACGCCGTCCGCCGCGCCCTCAATAAGTCCTGGAATATCCGCCATGACGAAAGATTTTTCATAACCGAGGCTGACGACACCGAGAACGGGTACAAGCGTCGTGAAATGGTAATCGGCAATTTCAGGTCGTGCGGAACTCACAGCGGCGATTAAGCTTGACTTGCCGACGCTAGGATAACCGACTAAGCCCACGTCCGCCAAAAGTTTTAGCTCCAATAAAAGTTCGCGACTTTCACCAGGCTCGCCGAATTCCGCAAAGGTTGGAGCACGTCTCGACGACGATTTGAACTTAGCATTACCTCTGCCGCCGCGCCCGCCCTTAGCAACGATTGCACGCTGTCCAAGCTCCGTCAAGTCGGCAAGGACTTCGCCAGTCGTCGCATCCTTAACGAGCGTGCCTTGCGGGACTTTGATAACGCAATCTTCTGCGCCGCGCCCAAATTGCTTCTTAACGTCGCCGGCTCCACCGTTGCTCGCCGTGAATCGCCGATTAAATTTAAAGTTTAGTAGCGTGTTAATGTTCGCGTCTACCTCAAGGACAATATCGCCGCCCTTACCGCCGTCGCCACCGTCGGGACCGCCCTTAGGCACGAACTTTTCTCTGCGGAAAGAAGATTTACCGTTGCCGCCGTCGCCAGCCCGCACGTTGATTTTGCTTCTGTCTATGAATTGCATTTGATTTGACCTCCTAAAAAAATTATGCCCGAAAAGTTTTTTCCTGTCAAACTTTCCGTTGCATTCGGCAAGCTTTTTTGTTATCGTTATGCGCAAAATATTTTCTGGAGTGATTCATTTGGTAAAGACAATCGCAGTTGCCGGGCTTGGTTATGTGGGGCTTTCAATGGCGACCTTGCTCGCGCAAAAAAATCATGTGCTTGCCGTCGACGTGTCCAAGGAAAGAGTCGACATGGTGAACAATCGCCAATCGCCAATCCGCGACGACTACATAGAAAAATTCTTCGCTGAACGTGAACTCGACCTAACCGCCACGACCAACGCCGAGCCAGCTTACGCCTTCGCGGAATTCGTGATTATCGCCGTGCCGACCAACTACGACCCTAAGAAAAATTTCTTCGATACCTCCGCTGTCTGCTCCGTCATCGAACAGGTCATAGCCAGCAACCCAAAAGCTTACATGATTATCAAAAGCACCGTGCCCGTCGGTTTCGTCAAGTCCATGCGCGAGAAGTATTCCACGCAAAAGATTTTGTTCAGTCCCGAATTCTTGCGCGAGTCCAAAGCCCTTTACGACAACTTGTATCCGTCACGAATTATCGTTGGGCTTGATACGCAGGACGCCAGACAAGTTGCTAAGGCTAAAGAGTTCGCTGAGCTGTTGCAGGCGGGCGCGGAGAAGGAAGATATTCCAACGCTCCTAATGGGCACGACTGAGGCTGAAGCTGTTAAGCTGTTCGCTAACACCTATCTTGCCTTGCGTGTGGCTTACTTCAACGAGCTTGACACCTACGCCGAGATTAAGAACTTGAACACGCAAGACATTATCAAGGGCGTCTGCTACGACCCGCGAATCGGTGACCAGTATAATAATCCGTCCTTCGGCTACGGCGGCTACTGCTTGCCCAAAGACACTAAGCAACTGCTTGCCAACTATCAAGACGTGCCGGAGAATTTGATTGAGGCAATCGTCAACAGCAACCGCACCCGCAAAGATTTTATCGCCTCACGAGTCTTGGAGATGTCTGGGACGTATGCTGACGGCGAATCCTTTGAGACCGAACGCGAGAATGAAATTATCGTCGGGGTGTGGCGGCTGGCTATGAAGACCGGCTCCGACAATTTCCGCCAATCGTCAATTCAAGGCATCATGAAACGTCTTAAGGCGAAGAGCATAACCGTTATCGTCTATGAACCTTCCCTGCCCGACGGCTCGACCTTCTTCGGTAGTCGCGTCGTCAATGACATTGCCGAGTTCAAACGCCTAAGCAAATGCATTATCGCCAACCGCTATGACAGCGAGCTTGACGACGTTAAAGACAAAGTTTATACACGCGACCTCTTCAAACGAGACTAAAGCCAATCCTCCGTGCAGATTAATTTGCGGCGCAAGCGTGAACGCTTGACCCAGCGGTCGCGTCGAAGTCATCTACAACCCCAGCTTGTCACCGCGCAAAAAGTTTGCGATAGAAAAAATTTTTTGCTATCATGTGGAAAATTTTCGCGAGGAGTGATGACTTTGTTTGGATTCTTGAAAAGATTCTTCGGCGACAACAATGACAAGGAAATTAAACGTCTGCAAAAGACGGTCGATAAAGTCAACGCGTTGGAGGCGGGACTTCAAAGCTACACGGACGACAAGCTTGCGGCGTCAACGGATAGATTTCGTGAACGCCTGCAGGCGGGCGAGACCTTGGAAGACATTTTGCCGGAAGCGTTCGCGGTTTGTAGAGAGGCGTCGCGGCGAGTTCTGGGTATGCGGCATTTCGACGTTCAACTTATGGGCGGCATGTGCTTGCACGAGGGAAAGATTGCCGAGATGAAGACAGGCGAAGGCAAAACGTTGGTAGCGACGTTGCCCGTTTACCTAAACGCGCTTGAGGGTAAGGGCGTGCACATGGTTACGGTTAATGATTACCTTGCCCGCCGCGACTCCGAATGGATGGGTCAACTTTATAATTTCTTGGGCTTGAGCGTCGGCTTGATTCTCCACGATATGGACTTCCCCGAACGCAAACACGCTTACGGCTGTGACGTGACGTTTGGCACGAATAACGAGTTCGGCTTTGACTATCTGCGCGACAATATGGTTGTCCATGAAGAACAAATGGTTCAGCGTCCGTTGCATTATGCTATCGTCGACGAGGTGGACTCAATCCTAATCGACGAGGCACGCACGCCGCTTATCATCAGCGGACCTGGTCAGAAGTCAACGGACATGTATGCAGTTATGGCACGGGCGGTTGCCAACCTAAAAGAGGGCGATGATTACAAAGTCGACGAGAAGCAAAAGACCGTCGCGCCCAATGATGAAGTCGTTCCGAAGATAGAAAAGTTCCTTGGAATTCAAAACCTCTACGCGCCGGAGAATATCGAGCTTAGTCACTGCTTTACGATGGCACTTCGGGCAAAGGCACTGATGAAACGCGACCGCGATTACGTCGTGCGCGATGACGAGATTATCATTGTCGACGAGTTCACGGGGCGTCTTATGACGGGGCGCAGATATTCCGACGGACTTCATCAAGCAATCGAGGCTAAGGAAGGCGTGAGGATTCAGCGCGAGTCACAGACATTGGCAACGATAACTTTCCAAAACTATTTCCGCATGTATGACAAGCTGGCTGGCATGACGGGCACGGCTAAGACAGAAGAGGACGAGTTTTTAAAGATTTACAAGCTGCCAGTCGTCGTGATTCCGACCAATAAACCTGTTCGCCGCACCGACCACCCCGACGTTGTTTACAAGAACAAGCGCGCGAAGTATCGAGCCGTCACCGCCGAAGTCGAACGCGTTCACGAGAAGGGGCAACCAGTCCTAATCGGCACAACGTCAATCGAACAGTCCGAAGAGCTTAGCGGTTATCTCAAGAAACGCGGCATACCTCACAGCGTGCTTAATGCGAAGTTCCACGAGAAGGAAGCGCAAATCGTAGCCGACGCAGGACAGCGGGGAGTCGTGACAATCGCTACGAACATGGCGGGGCGCGGCACTGACATTAAGCTTGGCGAAGGCGTCCCCGAACTCGGCGGGCTGTTCATAATCGGCACGGAGCGTCACGAGTCGCGGCGCATAGATAATCAGTTGCGCGGACGTTCAGGGCGTCAAGGTGACCCCGGCGAGTCGCGGTTCTATATCTCGTTGGAAGATGACTTGATGCGGCTGTTCGCCTCGGAAACCATTTCCAAGATTATGGACAAGCTCGGCATGGAAGAGGACGAGCCGATTGAGCATTCGCTAATCACGCGTTCGATTGAAAATGCGCAAAAGAAAGTCGAGGCGCGGAACTTCGACATACGCAAGCACGTCCTGGAGTATGATGACGTTATGAATCAGCAACGCGAGATAATGTACGGCGAGCGCAAGAAGATACTTCGCGGCGAAAACCTGCGGGACAATATCCGCGGCATGGTCAATCACATAATCAAGCAGGAAATGAATCAGTACGCGAACGAGAAACTTTATCCGGAAGAGTGGCAACTTGACGAGCTGATTAAGGACGCGGAGAAAATTTTTGCGCCGCCTGGGGTGTTGAAGCAATCGGAGCTTGAAGCAATGAGCCGCGACGAACTCAAGGAGCATTTGGAAAAGCTAGCGGAGGACACGTATAAGCAACGCGAGCAAATGTTTACCGAACAAGTCATGCGGGAGCTTGAAAAGGTTGTCATGCTTAGGATTGTCGATAATAAATGGATGGAGCACCTTGACCATATGGACATGTTGCGCGAGGGAATCAATTTGCGAGCCTATGGACAGCGTGCGCCGCTCGTCGAGTATAAGATTGAGGCTTTGGCAATGTTCGAGGAAATGGAAGGCGCAATCCAAGACCAAATCGCAACGACGATGTATCACGTGGCGATAGTTCAGCAAGCCCCGCCGCCTGACGAGGAAGAGGAAACGCCGCCTGAACCGACAGCTAAAGACGTGCGCGAGGCTGAATCCGTCGTGCGCCGCGAGCAAGCTAAAGTTGAAGACCGATTGCAGACGGCGCGAGCCTCTCACGGCGACGAAGTATCACCTGCCGAGACTCAAAAACGAGCTAAGACTGCTGACGGAAAAAAAATAGGCCGCAACGACCCATGTCCTTGCGGCTCTGGTAAGAAGTATAAAAATTGTTGCGGCAGGAATAAATAACTAAAGCTTAATGCCCAAATCCCACGAGGCGGGCCAATACGTTTCAGCGATGTCGAGGATTGGCGGAACCAGTTCTTCGACATTTTTTATTTTGAGGAGCCGCCACTCGTCGCCGCGCCTTTTGAACTCCAAAACGAAATTCAACGCGCCAATCATCTTGCCATAACTTGAAGCGTCGCCGACCATCTTAACTGCAAGCGTCGCCCCGTCGCCCGAAATTTTTTCTGCGCCGTATTCCGCGTGGACGGCCTTAAGCAATCGGTCAAGCTCGGCGGCAAGGAACTTTATCGGCGTCTCAGCGAAAGTCTTTGCCTCTTTAAAGCTCCCGTCGAAGTATGCGGCGATGACTTTGTTAATCAAGCCGAGGTGCACGCCGCGAAATTTATCATTGTACAGGCGCAAGATACGCGACCCGAACTTGAAGAACAAATCCTTAGGATAAAGCTCGTGGAACGCCGCGCAGTTCTTAGCAAGGAAATCCGTCGTCTCGTCGTAGCCAACGTCCATTAAAGCTTTCAAGTCGACGTGCTCGGCAAAAGTTTTCTCGTCGCGAGAGTTAATCGCCACCAGAATCTTTTTAAGTTCATCAGTCAAAGCAATCTCTCCTCATTCAAATTCAATCGTAGCGGGCGGCTTGCTCGTGCAGTCGTAGAGGACGCGATTGACGCCTTTGACCTCGTTGACGATACGATTAGCGGCGCGGCTCAACACGTCCCACGGAATTTGCGCCGCCTCCGCCGTCATGAAGTCGCTAGTAAGCACCGCACGCAACGCAATCGCAAAGTCGTAAGTCCTGCCGTCGCCCATGACGCCGACCGAACGCATATTAGTCAACGCGGCGAAGTATTGCGCCAAATGCTTTATGCCCGCCTTGTCAATCTCCTCGCGATAAATGGCGTCGGCGTCCTGCACGAGTTTAACCTTGTCCGCCGTGACCTCGCCGATAATCCTAATTCCTAAGCCAGGCCCTGGGAACGGTTGACGGCTAACGATTTCTTCAGGCAATCCGAGTTCTCGACCAGCTTCGCGGACTTCATCTTTAAAAAGCAGGCGGAGCGGCTCAACAATCTCTTTGAAGTCCACGAAGTCCGGCAAGCCGCCAACGTTATGATGAGACTTGATGACAGCCGACTTGCCAAGCCCGCTCTCAATCACGTCGGGATAAATCGTGCCTTGAACCAGATAATCGACCGCGCCAATCTTCTTGCTGACTTCCTCAAACACGCGGATAAATTCCTCGCCGATAATCTTGCGCTTGCGTTCAGGGTCAACGACGCCGCTTAGCTTGCTTAAGAACCTCTCGCCCGCGTCGACTTGGATAAAGTTCAAATCAAAATGACTGAACGCCTCCGCGACCTGCGCCGCCTCGTTCTTGCGTAAAAGTCCATGGTCAACGAAGACGCAAGTCAAGTTCTTGCCGACCGCCTTACTTAGTAGCACCGCCGCCACGCTCGAATCAACGCCGCCCGATAACGCGCACAGAACTTTTCCGCCGCCGATTTTCTTCTTGAGCTGGGTAATCGTATCGACAACAAAGGAGCTCATCTTCCAATCGCGCTTGCAACCGCAGATGTCCACGAAGTTTGAAAAAATCTTCTTGCCCTCGACCGTGTGAACAACTTCGGGGTGAAATTGCACAGCATAGAAATTCTTAGCGGCGTCCTCCATTGCGGCAATCGGGCAGTTAGCAGTCGTGGCAGTCGCGGTGAAGCCGGCGGGCGTGGCAGTGATTCTATCCGTATGGCTCATCCACACGACGGAATTTTTTTCCACGCCTTTAAACAGTTCAGACGCGCCGACGATTTCAAGCTCTGTCCTACCGTATTCTCTGACGGTTGCGGGCTTGACGGAGCCGCCGAGGACGTGAGCCATAGCTTGAGCCCCGTAACAAATGCCCAAAACCGGAACGCCCAAGCTAAACAACTCGACAGGCGGCAGGAGTGAATCACTTGCATAGACGCTTTGCGGTCCTCCCGTTAAGATAATGCCCGACGGATTGAGCTTGCGAATCTTTTCCATGCTAAGGGCGGTGTGCACCTCGCAATAAACATTGTTCTCGCGAACGCGCCGCGCTATCAGCTGATTGTATTGCCCGCCGAAGTCTAAAACCAAAATCATTTCTCTTGCCAAGTTAATCACTCCCAAAAAGTTTTTTCCATTATAGCCAAAAAAAGAGCTCGTGCAAAACACAAGCTCAGGGATTGTAAAGCTTAGAGACCAGCCGCCTTGCGCAGGGCGTCGGCTTTGTCGGTGCGTTCCCAAGTGAAGTCTACGTCCGTGCGTCCGAAGTGACCATAAGCAGTAGTCTGCTTGTAAATCGGGCGGCGCAGGTCGAGCATCTTGATTATCCCGGCGGGGCGCAGGTCGAAGTTCTCCTTAACGAGCCGTTCAATCAGCTCTTCATCGACTTTTGCAGTGCCGAAACTCTCGACGCGAACGCTAACCGGATAAGCCACGCCGATTGCATAAGCCAGTTGAATTTCGCATTCGTCAGCAAGCCCCGCCGCAACGACATTCTTAGCGACGTAACGAGCCGCATAAGCCGCGCTCCTGTCGACCTTCGTGGGGTCTTTGCCACTGAACGCGCCGCCTCCATGCCGTGCCCAACCACCGTAGGTGTCGACGATGATTTTTCTGCCCGTCAAGCCGCTGTCGCCCTGTGGTCCGCCAATAACGAATTTGCCCGTTGGGTTCACGAAAAACTTTGTCTCGGCAGTCAAGAGTTCGGCGGGAACGATTGGTTTAATGACGTACTCAATCATGTCCTTTTTAATCTGCTCAAGTGTCACGTCGGGATTGTGTTGCGTGGAGATGACAATCGTATCGACGGCGACCGCCTTGCGACCTTCATAAGCGATTGTGACTTGCGTCTTGCCGTCGGGGCGCAGGTAACCAACTTCGTGAGTGACTTTGCGAACCTCGGCAAGTCTGCGGGCTAGTTTATGTGCAAGAGCAATCGGAAGCGGCATAAGTTCAGGCGTCTCGTTCGTGGCGTAACCAAACATCATGCCCTGGTCGCCCGCGCCGATTGCGTCTTCGATAGCCATATCGCCTTCGCGAGCCTCGATTGACTTGTTGACGCCTTGCGCTATGTCGGGGGACTGTTCGTCCAAAGAGACAAGCACGCCGACGGTATCAGCCTCGAAGCCGTACTTTGAATCGGTGTAGCCGATGTCTTGAATCGCGCCGCGAATAATCTTCGGAATGTCAACGTAGCAATGAGTAGAAATCTCGCCGACGACGTGCACTTGACCAGTCGTGACTAGCGTTTCACAGGCGACGCGACCTTGCGGGTCCTTCTCAATGATTGCGTCTAAGATACTGTCTGAAATTCTGTCTGCGACCTTATCGGGGTGCCCCTCAGTCACTGATTCGGAAGTAAATAACATTCTGCGCATTCTTATACCTCGCTTTCAAAATTTTTCTCAAGCTATCACGTTTGCTTTTATCTGTCAAGGCTAGAAACTTCCGCCTCCGCCTCCGCCGCCGCCACTGTGACCGCTACCGCGTGAACCGCTTTTGCCGCTACTGCGTGGGCGACGCTGGACATGCATAAACAGAAACGTATCGCGAGACTCATTTAGCTTAACGGTGTTCTTCTTTAGGTAATCCAAAGCCTCCATTGCGTGATGAATATTGCTCATGGAACCGATAAGCATCGAGCGAATAAACACGCCTAAGATAATAGAAGTCACAACCGCCACAGCCGCCGCCATAGGGTCTAACTCGCCCGGAACCCTTTGACCGTAAGCAACGCCGTGGGTTTCATAGTAAGACACAAGCTCGGAAACGCCCTTAACAAAATTCTCCGCCGCGCCGTAATAGTTGCCGTTGCTCAGCTCGGATTGGAACTTGTCCTTAAGGTAGGGAATGCCGTCGCTGTCCGTTATTTGCTGAACCATGCGGCTATCCGTCGCTATCTCGTACTTGCGCTTGTCCATTGCCACGAGCAAGACAATCCCGCCATTCATGCCGTTGCTAAAGTATTTGTCGCGCCACTCGTCGGACGCCGCAAGCATATCCTTATTGCCAACGGACTTGACGAAAACCACGCCGATTTTAATCTTGTGCTTGTGCTCAACGTCGCGAATCCTCTGATTGAGCAACTCGACTTCGGTTGGCTTTAGAAGTCCCGCTTTATCGGTGACGGGTTCAATTCGTGCGGCACTCGTCACAGCCACGTTGAGGAAGAGAATAACCGCTAGGAGACTTAAAAACTTTTTCCACATGACGAAGCCCCTTTCAAGTAAGCACAAGCAGTAAGAAGTAAATAACCGGCATGAGCACGAGCGAACACAGCGCAGGATAAAGCAGAGCCTTCGTCGTGTCGTAGGGGAGAGAGCCGACAACCTTGCCCGTCTGCCCGTTCATCATGAAGGTATAAGGCTTGTCGTTGTATCGCGTCGTCAGAATCCACACGGGCACCATCGCATAGCTTACCTTGCCAACGTCTTTAATCACGGCGGCGTTCTCCAGTTGCACGGCGTCGAAGTCCTCAAGCGTATCTTTAAAAACTTCAATGGCACTGGTCTCGACGCGTTTATCAGCACGGGCAGAAGAGGCTTCCGCGTCTACGTCGTACTTGTCAGCCAAGTAGCCTGTGAGATAAGCCGCGCTGAATTTCTCAAGGTCATTGTAATTGAACGGTTCGATACTCTCCATGTAAGCATCGTCCATCTTTTTGGAGCCGTCAACGGGAATTCGTTCAAAGCTCATCGTCCCGGCGCGTCGGCAGTTGTAAACGCTTATCTCGGTGATGATTTCGTTGGGCGTGGTGATGACGTGATGTTTTTCTGCTCGGAACTCGGCTTGCGCGGTTATCTTTGAATCGAACAGCCAAAAGGGAACGTACATAGGTTGAATCGCCTCAACGCGGTTGTTCGCCGTGAAGTTGCTCGGCAGGAGCATGTGACCCTTGTAAAACTCTTTAAGCGCGGCAACGGCGTCGGCTTTGGTCTTCTTGAACGGGATAACGTAATCGGGCTTCAACATGCCATCGAACCTTTTAGGAATCATCGTCGGGTTGCCGCAATAGACGCACTCAGTCGCCATAGTGTTTTCGTCGCAGACAAGCTCGGCACCGCAACTCGAACACGTGAACGCATGAAGAGCCTTAGCCTCGTCGCCCGACCATTCGGAGCCAGCGTCCTCGGTTGCCCATTTAGCCTCTTGAGCCTCCGCCGCACGTGCTGCAAGTTCTTGCTTGCCCTGGAAGAGTTCTTCAATCGCGGCGACTTCAAACTCCGTGCCGCAGTATTCGCAAGTAACAGTCTTTTTGCCGGGCATAAAGCTAAGCGGTGCGCCGCAGTTCGGGCATTTATAACTGACCGATGAATCAGCCATCTAATCACCTCCAAAATTTTTTAGATTGTAGCAGAAAACTTTTCCACGCGCAAAAAAAATCAGAGCCCGAAGGCTCCGCCGAATGCCTATTACCCAATGAAACTGCGAAGGTCTTGACGTGTCATATCGCTCACGATTGGTTCTTCTTTGACTTCTTGCCCCGTGCGTTTGCGTAGATATTGGAGTGTCGACTTGGGCACGAGCTTTTTTATTTTGTCGAAGTCGCCGACCTTCAAAGCCGCTCGGACTTTACTTGCACTTATCGGTTCGCCGTCAAATTCTTTGCGCGGTATCTGGCAGAACTCCACACCATAGCGCGGCAGGATTTCTTTCATCGTCTCGTTGTATTGGCGTGTAACGTTGTCGGTTGGTTCCTCGCCCGCAAATCGAACTGTTATCCCTAGCGT
>JAFQZB010000009.1 GCA_017406175.1 Selenomonadaceae bacterium
CCTTTGGTGGGGAAATGAGCGGCTTGGTCTGCTTCCTTGATTTTTTGCCGACTGATGTCAGCCATGTGCAAATCATCAGCGAAAAGTTGAGCCTTAATTTTGGCTTGCTGAGCTTTGAACTGCTGTAAGGGTAGATATTTTTTGGCATGATGTTCGCCACGCTCAAGTCCGTAAAATTGAGCAACTTCGCGATGAAAGTCGGTTTGTAGTTGCTTCAGCGTCTTGGGACTGAACAGGGATTTAGCGGAAAGACGCCCGTCGGGAGTAATGGGCACGACGCCGATATGGATATGAGGGTTCGATTCGTCAAGATGACATTGACAATACATGACGTTTTCTTTGCCGTACCGCCGCTGGAAAAAATGAAGAGAATCGTGAAAATATTTTTCCCTTGTCTCGCAATCTAACTGGAGCATGAAGTCGACGGACGCGCTGACTATGATGTCTTCAATGCCAACAGCATCAGAGCGCAGACGCTTTTTCAAGTGAAGTTGAGCGATACGCTCCCTTACGCGGCGGCTTAAGTGGTCGGGCGTTAAGTCTTCAATGCAATAGTTCAGATGCGAGCGTGACAGGTCGATATTCGGATTGGTCTTCACACGCTCTCGCTCTTGAAGATGTCGCCTAAGTCCTTCCAGCCCGCTAAGTTTGACCTTGCCGGCAATGACTTGCTGATAATTCATGTGGATACCTCCTTTAGTTTCAGAAGAAGTATGGCATAAAAGAGGGCGTCCAAAATCTTATCTTTTTGCGTTTTTTCTAGGGAGCTAGAGGACGATAATCATCAGAAAATAAAAAAGTTCCTCAACCCGAATTTTCGAGTAGAGGAACAGAAAGAATTTGCCCCTAAAACGTTGTATACGGCTCGTAGAGCGTCAATATTGCCGTCAATCTCTTTGGCAATGGCTCTCCTTTATTAAGCCATTACGCCATCATCTTTGGTGTATCCTTCCAACGAATTTTCTTTTACTTGAATGCAAATGTAGCTGAGGGCGGAATCCTTCGCCGCGAAAAATTGTCGTTTAGCCGAAGGTGCAATTCTCAACCAATCACCGGCAGTTAATTCGACAGTCTCACCGTCAATTATAACTTTTCCTTTTCCTGCTGTGATTCCGTAAATTTCTTCGTTTTTCTTGTGATAATGAACAAATGGAACCTTCGTACCGGCTTCAAGTGTATTTATGCTGATTTCTGCGCCTGTAAGCGACAATTTGTCGTGAAGTTCTACCCTTCTTTCCGCAACAAGACTTGTTTTACTAAAGTTTTTCATCGTCATTCTCCTCGATTGTGTATTCTTTTAAGCCTTCTTTATAGCTGAAAGAGCGAATTTGTTTGACATCGATGTAAAAAACTCTGAAAAGAGGATGCGAGGCTTTTTCGTCGTAAATTTTTTTGACAATCGGCGGCAACATCTTAAATGCGCGCTCTTTATACTCCAAATCGTCAACAATCTTCATTTCGCCATTGAAAGAGACGACAGGAGAATATTTATTTTCGATGCAGAATGAAACTTGCGGATTTTTTTCCATTTGTTGAAAAGTTGGCTTTTGCGCTCCGGTTGAGAAAAATATTTTGTTGCCTTCAGTCCAAAGAGCCTGCAATACTCTTGTTTGGGGTTTGTTTTCGTCGATTGTTGCCAATACGCCCAATGCTCTCTTATTCAAAAGCTCCTCAAAAATCATTTTTTATTCCTCCCAATTTCGTTAGCTAATAACACTTCTCCAAAATGATATGGAAAAGTCCTTTCATTGTCAAGTAGATAGAAGTATATCCCGATATACCTGCCTACGGCAGGTTCGGGCTCTGCGAGGCAAAAAAAATAGCCCGATTTGGGCAATGATTTATTTCCTTAAACGAATTGAACTTGCAATCTCTTACCGAAAGCCCTTGCTACTTTTTTCAAGGTCGCAATAGACGGATTAGCCTTGCCGTTTTCCAGTTTGCTGATGTCGGGTTGAGTGATGCCAGTTTTTTGGCTTAGCTGACTTTGTGACATACCAGCTTCGCCCCTCAACTTCAGCATTTCATTCATTATGGCATATTCGACTTCCAATTCCTCGTACGCTTGTTTGAATTCAGGATTTTGTAACTTTTTCTGCTTGTACTCGTCCCATTTCATTTTTTTTCACCTCGTTGAAAATAATCGGCTTTATATGCAAGGGCGACTTCAATGTATTTTCGTGGCGTCTTCTGCGTTTTCTTAATGAAACCGTTCGTCAACACAATCTTTTTGCCCGTGAAGAAAAAATAAAAGACGCGAGTGATATTGTTGCCGACCTGTGTCCTCAGCTCAAATATTCCGTCCTCTACAGGCTTTACGAGCGGCTCTCGAAGGGTTATGTTGTGGAGAGCCAACAAATCAATGTTGCGAGCAACTTTTGCCCACATCTTCGGCTCCAAGCTCTCAAAAAATTCTGCGACAGGACAAGTGCCGTCGACTTTTTCATACAACTCTATCTCGTATTCTTCC
>JAFQZB010000092.1 GCA_017406175.1 Selenomonadaceae bacterium
ACACTTTCCGCGCCTTGTTCGTAGGCTGAAGTCGCAACGTCCATGCCGGAATTGCCGCCACCGATTACAACGACGTTTTTGCCGACATGAGGTTTTTCGCCGCGATTGATTGTCTTCAAGAATTCAATGCCGAAAGACAATTTCTCCGCGCCTTCCCATGAGAAATATCGCGCCTTGTGTCCGCCAACCGCAATCAATACTGCGTCGCTTGTGTCGCAAATTTCGCTGAACTTCGCAGAGTCTACTTTACAATTTGTTACAAATTTGACGCCAAGCTTTTCAATCCGTTGCAGTTCAGCTTTGAGCAGGTCTTGAGAAATTCTGGAATGCGGAATGACTTGTGCCAACTTGCCGCCGATTTGCGCCGCGTCGTCGTAAACCGTGACACCGTGACCGAGCCGCGCCAGTTGCCAAGCCGCCGACAGTCCGGCAACACCACCGCCGATTATGCTGACCGTTTTGCCCGTTGAAATTTTTGGCGGTTCAACTTCAACGTAAGACGACTGCAAACCAAGTTCGCCAATTTTAATTGCTTCGTCAATCGTAGAGCGCGTGCAACCTTCCATGCAGGGATTCGGGCAAAGCGTTCCGCAAACCGAACCTGGAAAAGGCGTGTATTTCAGAACAAGCTTTAACGCTTCATCGATTTTTCCTTGACGTAGGAGAGCCAGTCGCTTAAGAGTCGGAATACCAATCGGGCAGAAAAATTGACACGGTGCAGAAAATTTCGCATTGTCCCAGCTCGGCACGCGCAAACGATACACTCCGCGATTTACCGTGTTGAGTACTATGAAATCGTCGTTAGCAACATCGCTGAAAATTCCGCCGCTTACCCAATCGCTTTTTCTGAACGCGGCAAGGTCAGGCAAAACTTGCGGCTTCTTTTCCTCAAAAGTCAATGGGCGAAGTTTTTTCCATTGTTGCCAGTCGCTCAGTTCGCCAATCAGTTCAGATTTCTCGACCGCGTTCAAAAAATGATTCATGCCGCTCTTTAGAAACTTCACGTCGTCCGCGTCAAGTTCAAGACAAAGAATATCAGCAGGGTAATCGGAAATTTTTCCACGCACATAGACAACACCGCCAACCATGCCGACGCAAGCTCTTTCGCCGAGCACGGAAGAAAATTCTTCGCTGTCCACACCACAAACGACCGCACGCCCTCCGCCCATAAACTCGAACGAAAAACTGCCGACGTTTTTTAGCACCCAAAGTTCCGGCTCCTCGTAAAGCGGGTCGTGTTTCATCAGCGAGCCTGTTCGCGTTCCTGCGCGTCCGCCGATATAAATTTTGCCGCCACTGGAACAATGCCCTGCCGTGTCGCCTGCATCGCCTTTAACCGTGATAATGCCGCCGGAATTGAGCCAGCCGACATCAGCTGAAGTCGAACCTTCAACAATAATTTCCGTGTTGGGCAAGCACATTGAGCCGACACGTTGCCCCGCATTAGTAACATGAAATTTCAGCGTCCTGCCGTCGGGGTGCCACAAAGGTCCGCCAATGTCATGCTGACCGCTCGCCGCAATATCGAATTCCGTTTCGCCCGCCTTGACTGCCGCTTCAATCATCAGCAAAAGGTTTTGCGTTGACATGCGCTCGTTGTGTTTTATCGTTTTAATCTTCAGCATTTGCAAAACCTCCTAGCAGACGTATTGAATGCCGAGCTTGTCGGCGATTGCTTTATCAGTCGAAACAAGCGCATCACTCCTGCCCACCGGCAAAGAACTGTTACCGATTGGTGCCATTAACTTTCTTAACTCTGCGTCGAAGGCAATCACATAGTCGACAATGCGTTGCGCTCCTCTATCAACGTCAAGCCGCTTGACCAATCGCGGATTCTGCGTGCAAATTCCCGTAGGACATTTGCCGGTGTTGCAAGCGTTACAACGCCCTTGCTCATTGCCGACACAGCCGAGCAGTTGAATCAAGATTTTTCCGCAGAAAACGCCGTTCGCGCCAAGACAAATCATCTTGAAAGCATCTGCCGCCGCGTTGCCCGTCATGCCGATACCGCCGCCCCCATACAGCGGAATTTGTCCCTGTGCACCTTGCTCAATCGCCGCGTTGTAGCAATCGCGAATTTTTGAAACAACCGGATGACCCGTGTGGTCGAGCGAAATTTCATTAGCCGCGCCCGTGCCACCTTGTATCCCGTCGATAAAAAAGCCGCCGCAGATTTTGTACGGGTCACGCAAAAGATTGTTGTAGACCGACACAGAAGTTGACGACGCCGCGCATTTAATGGCGACAGGCACACGGAATCCGAACGCCGCATTCAAAGACAAATGCATTTTCTGAACGGATTCTTCGATTGAGTACAGCCCTTGATGATTCGGCGGAGAGGATAACGTTGCTTTTGGGACGCCGCGCAGTGCTTGAATATGCGGTCCGACCTTCTCAGCCTGAAGTAAGCCGCCATCGCCAGGCTTTGCACCTTGTCCAATTTTTATCAGCACGCCTGCAGGGTCAACTTTCATTCTCGGCATCGCTTTGATAATTCTGTTCCAACCGAAATGCCCCGACGCGATTTGAATGATGAAGTATTTCAGATACTCCGACTCTAAAAGCTTGACAGGCATTCCGCCTTCGCCTGAACTCATTCGCACAGGCAAGCCGCACCGTTCGTTAAGGTAAGCCGCCGCCATTGCAACTGCTTCCCAAGCTCGCGTTGACAATGCGCCGATTGACATATCCGAGAAAATCAGCGGATAAATCCAACGCACAGGCGGTGTTGTCTTCGTCATGACGAGTTTGCCGTTTTCCATTTGCACAGGCAATTCTTTCGGCGAGAGAACTCGACCCAGTGGCGAACGTATGTCGAAAGTGTGCCGAATCGAATCAAGCGACGGGTCAGTCATCTGCGAAATGCGCCCGACAATAATTTTGTCTAGCGTGCGTTGCGCGTTTAAGTTCGTGCGTCCGCCGCGCTTTATCGGTCGATTTGAAAACAAATTTCTGCGATTATCGGGATTTCTCACGGCACGAATCGCATTATTCGGACAAACCCTTTCGCACATGCCGCAACCGCGACAAGCATTGTTAATATCGGCGACTTGCTTTATAATCGGAATTGCGCATTGGCGATGAACGGGTTCGGGCTGATTCGCTTCGGATATTGTAACAGATTTGCGCTGAACTTCAACTTTAATGGCGCGGAACGTACAAGATGCAACGCAACTGCCGCACATTGTGCATCGCTCGGCATTGTATTCAATCTTCCAGGGCAAATCGTTGACCGCCAAATCTTGAACTTTCATTGCTTCCATCTCGTCACCCCCAAATTATTATCAATCACGACGACTTCACGCTCATTCGGATAAATATCTTTCTGCGCGTTCCTTTCGGGCAAAATCTCGTTAATGCCGCAGACTTCGGAGGAAATTGCAATCGTAGTATCATCACCGCCAACTACCACCGGACGCAATTTTTTCGAGTCACAGCAAGTCAGCATTCGTCCATCGGGCAAACCCGCAATTATCGTATTCGGTCCGTTAATTTCCAAATGTGTCAGCGATTGACGAATAGACAGCAAAATATCTCGGTCGGGACGCTGTGCAATTTCGGCGAACGGCAACGGCGTTATCACATGCTTATAGTAGGGTATCGACCATTTCAGCTCGTGCAGGACGTAATGCAACGTGTACAAAA
>JAFQZB010000093.1 GCA_017406175.1 Selenomonadaceae bacterium
CGCCGCTCGTCCTCTTTGGAAGTCAGTAGCTTAACCAGTGTGCCCTGTGAAACATCCTTCCACGTGTCATTTGGCAAAGGAATTTCGCACCGCCCGCTGGGGTAGCCTTCGGGATATTCGCGAACCGTGCCGAGCTTGCGTGTCGAAGAATCCTCCGCCTCAATGTTCATGCGTCCATCGCGTCGGCAGAAAAGAAACATCTTCGGCGTCGGCTTAGCGCGGCTCTCGATTATCAGCTTGCAATCCTTAGCGTGCGTCTCCTTCTTGAAAATGCCGCTCGTCCCCCACTCCAGCCAATACGAAATGATTTCCTTCGGGCGATTGTCAAGCGTCAACGTGCTCGGCTCGCTGTAAGATGAAGTCCCGTCGCTTAGCTTGTATTCGCCAATGACCGTGATGAAGATTTCCTTCTGCGGCAAGTGCGGCTGTAATATGAAGGCGTCTTGCGTGTACTTCGTCGCGGTGATTCGATTCATCTGCCGCGCCTTAGCAGTCTCAATCGTCGCGTAGAGTTCGTCGGCGTCGCGGGTGCTAACCTTGTAATGAATCTGGTAAAGGTTGTCGGGCACGCTCTTAAGGACGAGTTTTAAGCCGCCCGCGTCAATTTGAGTTTTGCCCGCGTCAATCTCGCATGGCTCGACGTTCGCGCAAGTGACAATCTCATTGACTAGCCCAAACTCCCGCGTCGCACTGATGACGGCTACTTTAATATTATCGGAGCTTAAAGCGAAGTCGCAAGCCTCGTCAGTGCACTCCGCCCGCTTATAGACGACGCCGCTACCCAACAGCTCATCAATCTTATCTAGCCCGAAAAGTTTCCCGTCAGGCGTCGCGTCCTTGACGACCTCTTTAAACCAAATCGCAAAGTCGCCCGTCGCTTTCCACTTAAAGAAGGCTCGCCCGCCGCGCACAGTGTAGCTTAGGTTCTTTAAAAGCTTAGGCGGCTTCTCAGGCGTCAATGTCACCGTCAAGCCGTGGCTGTATTTATAAGTCCTGTTGATTGTCGAAACCCTGCCCGCTATCTCGTCGCTTTGGCGGGAAAAATATTTCTCGTTATTGGCGGCGGTGTCCTCCACGGCGTAATAGACGCATTGCAGGCGGTACTGATACTGCATACGATTTTTAACCGCCCTATCGTCGAAGGACAAATCCTCCACGCACTCCGCCACGACGACACTATTGCCCGCATTGTCACTGCGCAAAATCCTTATGCCTTGGCACGTGTCAGACGGGAGCCGCCAGATAAATTTGCAGAAGCCGTCTTCAGTCTTAGCGATTAGCTTTTTTTCGTCAAGGTCGCTGTAATGGACGGCGGTCGTTGTCGTGGGCGCGGAGATTGTCCCCAGCCGCGTCGCGAAGACCGCATAGCCGTAGAGGACGCCGGGCTTAACGTTAATGTCGGTGAACTCAAGCCGGTCTGTGTTTTCAATCAGCGGTTCGCCGTCGCGATAAGTCTTCGGCACGCCGCCAATCTTCTTTATCAGCGTGTAAGTTATGGCTAGGTCGGCGGGGGCTTGCCAAGAGACGTTGCAAATCAAATTCGGCTCTACGGCGGCGGCACTCGTCGATTTTGCTCGGACGGATATTTTGCTGATGATTGAGCCAGACGAATAATTTTCCCTAAGCGTCGCAACGATTGTCGGCGGGTTCTTCGGCGCAATGAGTTTCAGCCTTTCCAAGGCGGGCTTGTGATTCGGTATCTTGCGCAAAATCTCGACGCAATCGCTGACGGCTTTGGCGGGCGCAATCGACAGGCTCGGCAACTTCTTATCAGCCCACGCGAACAGCTCACGTTTCTTGAGTTCGTTGGCGACTTTGTTTATCCGCCACTCGATTAGCTTTATGTCGTTTGATTCGGGCTTGAGAAGCTTGGCTTTGGCTAGGAGCTTTATAATCTCCGCCGTGACTAAGTGAACGTCTTCATCGGCGTTGCGTGCCTGTTCGACGAGGTCAAGCATTGAATTCGCCTCGGAAATGTAGCTTGGGAACTTCCTAAGCTCCGCCAAAGAGAAATCGCACGCGGTACAATGCTCGGCGGTCGCGGGAATCTTCTTGCCGCACTTCGGGCACTCGACGAAAAAACTTGCCCCGCAGACTTTGCAACGCGCCCGCTCCGCCTCCTCACGAGTCCGAAAACTTTCAAAGGCTCCGCAGTTCGTGCACGTCACGCAAAAAGAATTTTCGCCCGCGTCGTTGGTCGCCTCGTAAGGGTCGCGCAGAAGCCCCGCCGCCTTGTTGTAGAGGGCAACGCTCAATTCGTAAGTCAGGAAGTTAGGGAAGGTGCGCCGAATCCGATTAATGCAGTTGTCCGCAAAATATCTATCGCGCTTGAATAGGTCGGGCGCAGTCTTTATCTTGCTAAAGAAATCGGCTAGCGTCTCAATCTTCAACGAGTGGTCGTATTTGAAGCGGTTGTCGTCGGTGTTGAATACTTGCGTTTGCGCCAGATTGAGCAGGGCTTTAATCGATTGCCACTGCGGGATAGGCGCGGAGAATTTCTTAGCGGCGTCTCGGAAAATCTCTTTTAAGTCGTCAGTCGAACGGCGGCGATAGAAATCCGGCGAAGGCTCCGATTGATTCTCAAGGTAAAACGCCAGCTCGTAGAGGTCGTGAACGTCCGCTGACCACGGGAAATTTTTTTCATCGGGCACCCGCTGGAACGCCGCGAAATTTCTTCTAAGCTCCTCAAGCACCGCGTCGGCAAGGAAGAAGTTGTTCAGCATCGCTAGGATTGTTTGCGCGGTCTTGGCGGGTTTAATCTCAAAGCCCTGTTCCTTGTACGTCGCCTCGATTGTCGCGGGGCTGAGCTTTAGCTTGTCGCGCACCTGCCGAATCTGCGACTGATTAACTTGCAACGTCCCTTGAGTTTCGCCGCGCTGAATGTCAATGTACAGCCGCAATGCCTCGACGCGCTGTTGCTTGAGCTTGTCCGCCTCCGCCTGTCGCAGTATCGGATTTTCTAGCACGCGGGCTATATAGCCGTCCATTTGCAGTTCCAGTTCCTCGCGAATCTTTGCTAGGCGTGCCGGGTCTACGCTCGTATTCTGCTCGGTCGTCAGGCGTTTCTTCCACGCGTCATAGGCGGCGCGGATTTTCTTCACGTTGTCGGGAGGATCAAATTCCAAGCCGAGCATCTCAAAAATATTTCGTTTCGCCAAAACTCAACCCTCCTCGAAAATTCAAAGTGACTGATAGAACTCGTCGAAGTCTCGCAAGCTCTTGTACATCTTGAATAGTTCCTTCTGCAGTTGCTCCTCGGTGATGTTTATCGGGAGGTCGTAAGCCTCCAATACTGCCCTATCGTTCGCTTCGTGAGCCTTGCGCAAGTCCTTTGGCATAATCAGCGGGTCATACAGGTCTGCAAAGCTCGCGTCGGGATATTTCGTTCGTGCGAAGAGTATCTCCGCCGCCGTAAGCTCCACTTCTCGATTGAACGGCGGCCACGGAAAATTATTGTACACGATGTCCGCCGAGTATCGATAGCGGCTAGTCAATCGCCCGCATGTCGCCCGCATCCACGCCATATGAGGATAACTCGTCAGAACTCCGAAGTGCCAATACATTGCCCCTGGTATCATGTGGTTAGCGTCGCTACAGATAACGTCTGGCTCCATCCAACCAATCGGCACATACTCGCGGCGTTCGCTACTGACCCTAGGCACCAACAGATAATTTGTCGTCGGCTGTCGTCTCTCTTGGAAAAGCCACGGTGTCGCGGCGTCTCGACGGGTTGCCGCCTTCTTGCTCGCTAATCGAAAATCTCTTACGGCTTGCACTCGCTGATAGACCAGCGGCATACGTCTGAGTTCATTGGGCGGGCAATCGACGAGCCACAGACAATAGCGCGGCAACCTGTGAATGAACTCCCGCGAGCCGACGTAACGACGAATCCACTTAGCCGCCGTCGGGTTCTTCGCAATGAGTTCGTCGCGTTCTTCGGGCGACAGAATCAACTTGCCGTTATCAGTCGGCTTGCTCCCGTAAACCATTTGCGGCACGGTGTAAATCTGTTCGCCGAGCCA
>JAFQZB010000010.1 GCA_017406175.1 Selenomonadaceae bacterium
ATAAAGACGAAATCATTCGTAAAAAGATAATTCGAGAGTTGTAAGGTCAGGGGGAATTTCCAGCGTAGCTCTCTCAAAGTCAGTGGAAGTTCACTTACCACTTATCCGAAGGATAAGTGAAAAAATACCGCGCCGCAACGACATTTATCAGCGAAAAAAATTTGTCACCGCTGTGTTGTAAATTTTCTTATCAAAATCAATGCGCGTTGACGGAATTTCCCTTTTGCGTTATATTTTTTTCGGGGAGATGAGGATTTGCACGAAATATTTTTTTACAAAGACAGGAATGGAGTCGAACCGGTTTTCCAATATCTTCAAGAATTACAAAGCAAGACTGATAAAAATAGTCGCATTAAAGCGAGAAAAATAAATGACTATATCGAAATGCTCAGCAGGGAAGGAACACTCGCCGGCTTGCCCTATGTAAAACATATCAATGGCAATATTTGGGAACTCCGTCCTCTCAAAGACCGGATTTTCTTCGTTGCTTGGTATCAAGGCAGTTATGTTTTATTGCACCATTTCCGGAAAGAAACTCAAAAGACTCCGACACGAGAAATTGAAAAAGCTCAGCGTGAATACGAGGATTTGAAGGAAAGGGGTTTATGACATGAAGGAAAATAATGCTATCGGTAGAACTTGGAAACAGGCTCGACAAGAACTTTTTTCTCTTGAGGAGATTGCCGCCAGCAATGCCAGAGTTGAAATTATGATTGCTTTGAGTAAAGCTCGTAAAGAAAAAGGCTTAACTCAAAAAAAATTAAGTGAAATGACTGGTGTCAAGCAATCTGCTATTTCGCGTCTTGAAAATGGTAACACTCCGAATCAAATTGACTCTCTCATTAAATTGTTTGCCGCTATGAATATGAAAATGCAAGTCGTTCCGTTGAACAATTAGGAGACGATGAATATGAAAACTAAAAATGCATTTGCCTTTCGTGATTTCGATTCCGCTCGCATTCTTCAGCGTCCTTTCTTCAAAAATTTTTATTTTGACTCTAACAAATCAGATGCCGAAATTTTGGATTCATTAAACACGGTAAATGAGGACTCCGTTGATTCTTGGGAGAAAAATTTATATGCCATTAAAGCTATACATGACCGTTTGGCTGAATTTCGTCATCTAATTAACAGACACAACGAGAATCGTCTTGATAAATACAACAAAAAGAAATCTAAATTAGAAAACGTTAAAATCTCTGAGTTACAACGCCCTGCTCCCGTTATGGAATATTTTAGTGCTTCTCTCAGTATCCTAGAGTTAATGAACAAATTCAAAAGTCTTTATTCCGACATTGAAAAAAAGATTCAAGTTCGTTATCGAAAAGACTTTGGCAGTCGCTTAAAACGAATACGGCAAGATTTAAAATTAACTCAAAAACAATTTGGTGACCTCATAAGAGTTTCTCCACAAGTTTTTTCATTTTACGAACGTGGTGAACATGATATTCCGGTTCACACCATAATAAGACTTGCTAAAGCATTAAATATGAGTGGTAATCAAATATTAGGAATCGAATAAAATACTAAGCCCTTCGGGGCTAATTTTTTTTTGACAAACAACAAATCAGCTGATATACTCAATAAAAAATTTCATAAATGTTTTGTTGAATAAAGGAGGCTAAAAAATGCAAGAAATACTCGAATCATCACCAACGGAACCCACTCCACAAGATAAAAAAAATTACGCCACTAAGGGCGCAGATAAAAGTATAAGTGATAATAATTCCAAAGCAAATTCTATCACAATCGCCGATGAAAAGCAAAGCCGTATCGCTAAACTCGTAAACTTTTTTAATCAGCTTTACGGCAAAATTACCGAGCCGCATTTCGCTTACCTTACCAAATTCAAAAACGGAACGAAATTTTATCCCTTTAGAGTCGCTGAGGAATCTCAACGGGAAGCTATGGCTAGAACCGCTATTGAACTTACCGACAAAGGCATCGACATTTGGCATTCCGTCAACACTGTTAGCATTGCTCCTTACGGTGGTAAACGCGGCGATGAATCCGCTGTTTCTTACCAAACCGCTATCGTTGTTGACATTGACATTCTCTCCGACGCTCACAAAAGCAAAAATCTCGCCGCTAACTTTGACGAAGCGAAATCCTTCCTTCCCTTCAAACCCAGTATAACTCTTAATTCAGGGCATGGAGGGCAATTTTATTACATCTTCGACCAGCCCATTTTTATTACCGATGAGAATCGAGAAGAACTCAAACGTCGAAACAATCTCTTGCTCGATGTGATCCGTCAACGCGCTAATGGCAAAGACATTGATGGAGTTGGTGACCTACCTCGCATTCTTCGGACGCCCTCAACCTTTAATTGTAAACTTGGTGTGGAAAATGCTCCCATGTGCCACATCGTCGAAGATTCTGGTTTGCGTTTTGCTCCCGACCAAATCGACGAAAGATTGAACGCTTTAATTATTTCTCAGGAAACTGGGAAACGGGAAACCATCTCTTCACAAAACTCTGTTGTTCCTAGAAAATCTAATGAATCATTTGTCGACGACAACGAATTTAATATCTTTCGCATTCGCCGAATGCTCGACTTTATCAATCCGTCTACTCTGACCTACGACGATTGGCTTGCTGTCGGTATGGCTTTGAAAAATATCGGAATGGACTGCGGCGATTGGGAACAGTGGAGCCGTCATGATGAACGCTTCAAAGACGGTGAATGCCAATATAAATGGAACGGCTTTGACCGCGATGGCTATGACATTGGAACACTTTACCTTTTTGCCTCTCAAAATGGTTACGATGCTAAAGAAATATTTCGCGAGTGGTACGAACTGATCACGGGTTCCAGACCGTCAGACAAAAAAAATACTAACGAAGAACCCACCTCACAGATTGATTCTCTCAAGAAAGAACGTAACGAAATCAACAAATCTCTCAATAATTTCGAAAAAGAAAAAGACGCGGCTCTGGAAAAACTTCGCAACCTCCAAAAATTCGACAGCGATACTATGTTCTCCCAAGATATTGTAACAGCCTCTGCTTTTGCTTACCTCTTCGACAAACAAGCTTTCTCAAATATAAAACGCAAAACAAGAACTTACGGCGACGAGCACAGGGCTGAAAAAGTTTCTATCAACGATTGGCTCGCCGATGTTAAGAATAAAACCGCCGAAATTAGCTCGCGCCAAAACGATTTGCTGACTCGTCGCACTGAAATTCAAGCTCAAATCAGTTCGCTTTCGTTCATCGCTACTGATGATATGCTCGCGGGAATCGTAATACCAAAAGGATACAGCATTTCAGATGAACATGGTCTCGAAAAAGTTTCGGGCGAAAGCATGATAACCATATGTCGCAGACCTATCCTCATTACTGGCAAAACTTTTAGCGTTGAAGAAAAAATTTACAAGGTAACTCTGGCTTATAAGAACTCTTCCGGTAAATGGAAAAAGTTAGAGCCTACCGAAAAAGCGATTGTTTTCAATCACCGCAAGCTCGTCGATTTGGCTAACGCTGACTTGCCCGTTACCAGTCAAAATGCCACTAGATTGGTTGAATACTTCGACGCCTTTGCCGCCGCCAACGAAATCAATTTCCCTCTCGAATATTCCGTACCGCGCGGAGGCTGGTACAAATTTCATGGAACGGAAAACTTCGCCGACCCTCGTCGCGATTTTATCATTACCGACGATGACGATAAAAAAATCTCAGTCAAAGTTAATGAAAGAAGCGAATTTGCTAGCGGGTTAAAAAAATCCGGTAGTCTTGCGGAATGGAAGAAAGCATACGAAGTGGCAAAAAAATCTCCCGTTGCAAGACTTAACGTCGCCGCATCTGTCGCTCCGCCTTTGCTCAACATTTTAGGCGAAAGAAATTTTATGCTCTATACCGTCGCACCGACTCGCGCTGGTAAAACTACTGCTTTGTATTTAGGCGCGTCAGCTGTCGGTTCTGAAAAAATTATTCGTTCCTTCGATGCCACAAAAAATGGTTTAATAGGTGCAGCTGCTGATGTTTCGGATTATGCTTTCTTTGTCGACGAGAAACAAGTTGCTGATAATCGCATTCGCGAACAGCTCAGCGGTTTGGTTTACGCTTTCGGAAATGGTATCGGACGTACCAAACTCAACAAAGATTCGACCTTGAGGAAACTGCAGGATTGGCGAACTATAGCAATCGCAACAGGTGAAACTCAGCTGTTACCCGATAACGTGACTGAAGGAGCTAATACTCGTCTGTTGACCGTCAATGCTCCAAAAGTAATTCTTTCTGCTGACGATTGCAAAAAAATCCGGAACATTATCAGAGAAAATCATGGACTCGTATTCCCTCTCATAATCGACAAAATTATTGCGGTTGGCAAAGAAAAACTTCGCACAACCTATGAAAATCTTGTCGATACTTTCGTTGCACAAAATCCTAATCTGCTTAACGAGTATTGCAGATATTTGGCAGTCTTGACACTCGCCGACGCGCTTTTGAATTCAGTTTTGGGAAACAGTAATGCGATTGACGACGCAATTATTGCTATGCAGTCTATTTTCCCGCTTATCCCTACCACTGCTGAGATTTCTGATACAGCGAGAGAGAAGGATTTTGTTTTAGGCTATATTGCTCAGAGCCAGAATCGTTTCACTGGCGGCAATGTTCCTCTTGACCGAATGCAATCCATCTCCGGCAGACTCGATAGTCCAGATTATATTTACATTACGGCTATGGCTTTGAAACAAGCTTGTGCTGATGCGGGCTTTGACTACAAAAAAGTTGTTACAGACTTAGTTGCTGACGGTTTCTTCAAACCTGCTGATAAAATCGAGAAAGGACGCCGGACACCTAAAAATACAGTTCCACAACGAGTAGGTAGCGGCTCCGCCCCAACAGTTCCCTGTTACAGAATAAGAACAGACGATTGCAACATTAAAGATTGAACCTGTTTCCCAATTTTAAACTTGTTTCCCACTGTTTCCTACTGTTTCCCAGTGGGAAACAGGTTTTTTTTTGGCGTCGTGACGCCATTTTCAAGCTCTTATTTTCCAGTTCTCCTCCAACATGTTTCCCAAAATTTTTAGTCTGTTTCCCGCTCCTAAAAAACTGGGAAACATATTTTTTAGCGTCATGACGCCATTTTTAAGCCCTTGTTTCCCAGTTTCCCACGTTTCCCAATTTTTTTATACATATTTTAGTAAAAAAAGTTTAGAGATTAAAACGTGACTTTTGCACCCTCAATCTCTGTATATTTTTTTCTTCAAAGAGACAACTTTTTTTAGGAAACATAGGAAACAGGAAACATAACCTATATAAATGGCATTATTACGCGATTTTTTCTGTTTCCCATTTGTTTCCCGATTGTTTCCCAAAATTTAAAATGGGAAACAGACTTTGAATGCGAACTAAGCTTGAATTTATGTGGGATTTTGTAGGAGATTTAACTTGCGAATTACATCGATAAGTTTTAGAATTCTTCAAGAGCCAGAGTCTCTACTCAAGTTTGTCATTGAAATTAGATTTCACTTTTTTCATGTGGCAGGAGTTGTTATGGAAAAAATTTTGCAAATCATTGCTGAGGAAACACGTGGTAAAAGTTATCGTACCTCAAGAGTTGAGCTTGATGCAGAAAATTTACTTGCGCAGATTGAATATGATGTTTCTACCGAAGTGGTTTTGAAACATCGCGGAGAAAGTCATCCCCCAAAGAAATATTTGTCGCTTGAAGAGGAATCTAAGACATTTTCTGGAAGCGAACAAATTTTAAATTACTTTCTGGACGGCTCACGCCGTGTTTTCAAAATTGATGACATTGCTTATGTGTATGGTTCGCGTAAATTGATTTATCCGATTGTAGCGGGTCAAGTTGTTGCAGGTTGTTGTCGACGCATTGATAGAAAATTACACGCCGAAAATTTTTCAGCAGAGATTGTTCTTGCTGTGCCTGATGTAACTAATCCTAGAAGTTTCGATGGCGGATTTTTCTCTGCTCTTGTTAGCCGGATTAACTCTCGCTCAAAAATAAAAATTGCAAAACTTCTTCCTTACGACACGAGTCATAAGACTGCTGAAAAATTTGAAGACCGTGCTGTTGCTAAAATTATGGAACATATGCATGATACTGAAAAAAATTTGGTTGCAGAGTTGGTTAGGCATGGTAGACTTGACCAAAAAAATTATCTTGTTAAAGACGGTTCGTTGGAGTACCGTATTTTGCCAGCTGACAAGAAAAAATTTAATGCCAAGAATTACAGTTTCGTTATAGGTGTGTCAAAGAAATTCAATCCTATGTTGGCAAAAGATTCTTCTGATAAAACTAATCCAGGACTCGTCGCTGACTTGCCTCTTTTTTGTCGTACGCCCGTTACGATTTTTAAACGAGATGACAATTTTCATGGTGGGAATAAATTTGCGGTGTGGTATCTTCGGTTACGCGATAAAAAATATTCCGACTCGCCTTTCGATGGTGTTGTCAAGGTTGAGAAAATTTTGGTCACAGACAGCGAACGTAGAAACGAGCAAATCGACAGCGACGAGGTAAATCTTTTGAGTGCTTATCTTCTAAATGAACGTAATCCCGTTTGCTATGGTACGGACGGTCGTTGGGCAAATCACATTTACCCGATTTTTTTGACGGAGAGTTTCATTAAATCGCGATTTATCTCTGGTGAAACGTTTTTGAATCTATTTTGAGGTGAACATATGAGTGAGGTTATCGGGCGTGTTGCGGCAACAGAAAAATTTCCCGCGACTATGGACAAATTTTATTTTTGGACGGATGCCGACTTTCGTTTAAACGCTTTTGATGTGGTCAAGGTTGAACATATTGAGGGCTCTTATACTTTCGGCACAGTGGAAAATATCTTTCACATAACCGATGCAAAAAGTTTTTTGACAAATTATATTTCTTGCGATTTTGGTGATACGACAGTTGTTGCGCCAACTTTGCGGATCGGCATGAACTATGTTGAGGTCTCTGTTTCTTTTAACACGAAAAATATTTATACACCTGTAAAAAATGATTCTCCCGTGAGTTTGGCTGACACTATTGAGATTGAACAAGCGTTGGGACTCGACAAGATAAAAAATAAATTGCCTTGTGGCTTTTTGAAAATGTACGAAGGACATACAGGATACGAAATTACTTTGCCTGTAAATCTTGACGCGCAGTTTTTACTCGGTCCGGAAGGTGCGCATTTGAATATTTCGGGTATTTCGGGACTTGCGGCAAAAACGAGCTATGCAATGTTTCTCATGAAATCTGTGCAGGAAAAATTTTCCGATTGTGCTTTTATAATTTTTAATGTCAAAGGTAAGGATTTGATGGCTATTCATAAGCCGAATGAGGTGGACAACTCTATTCCGATTTATAAAGAGCTAAATTTGAGCGGCGAACCCTTTGAGAATGTTCGCTATTATGCGCCGCGAGACAGAGATGATAGAGCCGCTTGCTACTTGTCTCAAAGTGATGTGGAAGATTACCTGTCTTGTGGATTGTTGAAAAGGTTTGCTTACGTTTATAAAGACGACCGTGAGTCGTTAGAAATGCTCTTCGCTGATATTGATGACACGACGCAAACAATGGATTCGATTATCAGCAAAGTTATCGACGAACACGACGTAGACTTTGATGATATTTCGACGTGGGAAAGATTTTTGGATAAAGTTAATGAGCTTGCGCAAAGAGGTAATTCCAAAGAAATTTCTGTGCTCAGCTGGCGAAAGTTCAAGCGTATTGTGAATAAGGCAATTAAAAATGACCAGTTGTTTGTCGACCGAATAGAGCCAGAAGATTTTGAATGTAGATTGGAGGAAGAACTGAAGGATATTTCGACAGGGTCGGTCAGTGTTATTGACATTGCGAAACTTGCGACTGATAAGCAAGCATTTGTTTTCGGAGATGTGCTGAAGACGATTTATAAACTTAAACTTGGCGAATACGACGTGACTCCACCGTCCAAAATAATTATTTTCGTCGACGAGTTGAATAAATTTGCCTCAAAAGATACTACAAAAAATTCTCCGATACTTAGACAAATTTTGGATGTAGCAGAGCGCGGTCGTTCGTTAGGAATAATTCTATTTGGAGCTGAGCAATTTCGCTCGAACATTCATCCGCGCGTTACTGGCAACTGTTCGACGCTCGCTTTTGGTCGAACAAACGTTCTTGAAACGACGACAAAAGATTATTCTGCATTGCCTTCGACATATAAGAATATTTTGACGCGCTTGGAGCAGGGTGAATATGTCATTCAAAACCCTATTTTTCGTTCACTGCTTAAAGTTAGATTTCCTAAACCTGCTTATAAGCAGTTCAAAGATTAGGAGGAGATGCTGTGATTGAGATTGGAGTAAATATTGTCGAAATTGTTACGAAGGGGCTTTATACGAATTCTCTCGACATTTTTCGTGAATACATACAAAATTCGTGTGACGCTATTGATGATGCGGTCGACGCAGGTATTTTGTCGGCAGGCGACGGATTGATTACAATCGACCTTGAAGTTAATACTCGTCAAATCACTATTGAAGATAACGGTGCGGGCATTAACACTCGGAATTTTGAACGCACAATGAGTAAAATAGGTAACTCGGACAAGCGTTTGGAAACTGATAGAGGTTTTCGCGGCATAGGACGACTTTGCGGTTTGGCGTATTGTAGAGAAGCTCGGTTTAGTTCAACAGTAAAGGGCGAAACAAAATTGTCTACTGTAATAATTGATGCCGAGCATCTCCGTCAAGAATTTTTTAGTGACAATAAGCACTCTGCTGAGTCAGTCCTGCGTGATGTAATGACTTTTGACAAGACTGATGTTGATGCCGATAAACATTTTTTTCGCGTTGAATTGATTGATATTGTTGGCACAAATAACGTCCTTCTTGATGTTGACAAAGTTCGCAACTATCTTTCATTTGTAGCACCTGTCGATTACAAGTACAGTTTAGGTTTTAAAGGTCTTCAAAATAAAATCTTAGAGCACGCTGCTAAGCTTGATTTTAAGATTGCCAGTTATAACATTCTGGTTGACGGTGAGCATCTGTACAAGCCTTACAAGTCAAATTTCAGAACTACGCACAATGGAGCCGATGAAATTTTTGATATTCACTTTCGTGATTTTTACGATGGTACTGATGACGACAATAAAAAATTGATTGCATGGAGTTGGATTGGACTTTCTAACTTTAAAGGTGTTATTGACCAGACAAATGGTACTCCCGATAATATGATGCGCGGCATTCGACTGCGGACGGGCAATATTCAAATCGGCGATGAAGAAGCTTTAAAACATTTGTTCAGCGAGGCTCGCGGTACAAATTATTTTATCGGCGAAGTTCACACTGTAGACACAAATTTAATTCCGAATTCACGGCGTGATTACTTTGAAGAAAACGAAGCTTGCAACATATTTCAAGCTAAGCTGAAAGACTATTTTGCCGAATTGTATAAAATTTATCATACAGCGTCTGACATAAGAAGTGCTCATAGAGCGGTGGTCTTACCTGTTGAGGTCGAACAAGAATTTAACAAACAATCTGTTTCCTATCAAAAATCTCATCGTACAGAACATGAAGCGGAACTTGCTAGATTGCAAAAGAACGCTAAAAAAGCTGAAAGTTCGCTTACGAAGATTCAACAAATAGCGGAACAAAATCCCGACACACTTTTGACACGCGTAGTTATTCACATGACTGAGCGTACCCCAATCAATGTTCCTTCTTCTTCTCGTTCAGTTGAGAAACCCATAGAATCAACGCCACCTTTTCCCCCCTCCACTTGGAGCAGAGATTTGCGTAAGCTCTATCACGCGATTGAAGCTGTTATTCTTGACAATCCCAAACTGTCAGGGAAAAATCTTCTCGATGAGATTAAAACGGAGCTCGCAAAATGAATCGCCGCGTCTTATTAGTTGAACCTAATTACAAAAACAAGTATCCGCCGCAAAATCTTATGAAGCTCGCGACATATTTTCGGAACGTATGTAAGGACGATGTACGTTTTTATAAAGGCGACCTAAAAATTTTTGCCGCTCAACTTTTGCTTGAGGAATTTTTTTCTGATACTGTTGACAAGGAAAATCTTTTCGCGCCGGAGAAGAATGATGCCGCTCGAAAATTTTGGCGGTATGAAAAATTTTTATTGGAATTCATAAAAACTGGAAAGAGTTCTCTGCTTGAATTTTTGTCTGAAGAAGATTTTTTTTACGAATATACGTTGAAAAAACTTCATCGTCGCTTTAAAGGCAACGATTTTCCTACGTTTGATATTATCTGTGTCAACTCTCTATTTACGTTTTTTTTTGACGAGACTGTTACAACGATAAATTTTGTTAAAAAATTTCTTGCCAACGATGGAAAAATTTTTGTTGGAGGAGTAGCGGCGACTCTTCTTCCGGAATATTTTGAAGAGGCGACGGGTATTAAGCCACATATTGGACTATTAGATAAGCCTGACGACCTTGATAAACAGGATGACATCATCATTGATACTTTGTCACCAGATTATTCCATACTTGACGAAGTAGATTACAAATATCCTACTTCTGACGCTTACATAACCTATACAACGCGCGGTTGTATCAGAAAATGTTCGTTTTGTGCGGTTAGCAAGCTTGAACCTGAATATAAAGACCATGTAAAAATTTTTGAGCAACTCAAGCGGACAGAAGAGCAATTCGGTTCAAAAAGAAATCTTTTGCTGATGGATAATAATATTCTTGCGTCGAAAAAATTCGATGAGATTATTGATGAGATAAAGGCTTGCGGTTTCACAAAGGGTGCAACTTATTTGCCGGCTGATGAATATTTTGTTACGCTAAAAAATCTTCATGCTGGTTTCAACGACCGAGCGTATTTGCGGAAGATGATTCGTCTTTATGACGAGTTAGAAAAAAAATTGCCCGAAAGTTTGGCGGGCGAATTTTATTCGGTACGCGAGAAAAATTTTTTGTTGAGCCTAGTAAGTGTGTCTAAGGAAAAAATTTTTGAGCTTGACGATTTCGTTCGTCCGCTTTTTGAAAAATATTTCCGGCGCAATCGCTTAACTCGTTATGTTGACTTCAATCAAGGGTTAGATGCTCGACTTATTGACGAGCACAAAATGGCACGTCTCGCTGAGTTAAATATTAAGCCCATGCGCATTGCTTTTGATCACATTGAGCAACGAGACATTTATGAACAAGCTATTCGCTTAGCGGCAAAGTATGGTGTACGCGATTTGTCGAACTATCTGCTTTACAATTTCCTCGATACACCCGAAGATTTTTATAATCGCTTGCGTATAAATATTGACTTATGTGAAGAGCTTAACGTATCAATTTATTCATTTCCCATGAAGTATTGTCCTATTGACGACGCGAGATATTTTAGTAACCGCGACTATATAGGGAGGCACTGGAATAGGAAATTTATTCGTGCAATTCAAGCTATAATCAATGCAACAAAAGGTAAGGTCGGTCGAGGGCGCAACTTTTTTGAGAAGGCTTTTGGAAGGAATCTCGACGAGTTTAAGGAATTGCTCTATATGCCTGAAACGTTTATAATTTATCGTTTAAAGTATGAAGATAACTTAACGGAGAAATGGCACGAAAAATTTCTTTCTCTTAACGTCGATGAGCGAATTGAGGCTGAACGAGTCATCGAACAAAATAAGTTTTCAAATGAGGATATATCCGTCGTTACCTCTGCAAATATTCGTGAATTATTGAAGTTTTATCAGATACGACGAAGTTGACATAGTATTGGAGAAATAATATGAAATTAAAAAAGTTTAGAGTAACTCATTTTAGATCTGTGATGGATAGTGGTTGGGTTAATTGCGACGATGTAACTACTCTCATAGGAATAAATGAATCGGGAAAATCAAATATTCTTTTAGCATTATGGAAATTAAAACCAGCGCGTGGTGGTGAAATTGACCATTTACATGATTTGCCAGTGACAGAGTTATCGAAATATGATAAGCATTTGGAACAGGTTTCTTTCATTGAGGCTGTCTTTTTGCTTGATAATGCTATGAAAAATATTAAACTTGATAAAATAAATTAACGAATTTAATCTTTTTCTTTATACTCCGACAAGTCAAACTTGCCACAATAACGGGCATAGCACTACGCCCTCTATCCCGTCCGCCGTAACTTTCGGGAATAC
>JAFQZB010000011.1 GCA_017406175.1 Selenomonadaceae bacterium
CCTCAATACGTCCAAACCGAGCGACTACTTTTCTTTGTGCGCCAATAATCGCCGCCCTCTTTTTTCCGCACGGGCACCCACGGACGGCTCATGCACCCGTAAGCAATCGCGTCGTAGGCGTGGTCTTCGGCGTCGGTGTCGGGCAGTTCGGGCTTGTGCTTGTCGTGACCGATAATCGGAATTGTCCGCAAGCAGTGTATGCACGTTGAGAAAAATTTTATCGCGGGCTTGTAAGAGCCGTCTTCTAATTCGTTGCCAATCAGCCGTTGCTTAAAGGCGTTGGCTCCTTCCATTCTGCCTTTCGAGCTCGGCATGAACGCCACCAAACCTTTTTTTATCAGCACTGAATTTAATTCTTCCGCAATCGTGGGACCCGTCACGCCACTGCGCGCCCAGCACGCCGAATCCAATACCGCATACAGCAAATTTTCTTCGCGCGTTTCAAGTTCCACTATTTTTTCGCCGATTTGCCGCGCCGTCTCGCCCGTCCCGACGTTCGGCTTGCCGCCCCAACCGTATAGCTCCCGATAAACATATGCGTTGCCGTCATAGTCTATCGCGAACCACAAAACCGCATACGGGCGCGCCGTTCCGAAATCCATTGCTCGGAATTTCACCCAGTCGCGCGGAATTTCAAACGGCTTGACCACGTGCAAACTTTCACGCCACATGCTGAAATATTGCCCGCTTTCAATGCCCCACATGCCCTCGCAGACGACTTTGGCGCGGTCGGGGTCTGTTCGTTCTATTTCTCTGAACAACGCCAAATCGTTCTCGCTCAACCATTCGTTATTTTTATAAGTCGTCGTCATCGCCAGAACATTTTCGCTCGGCGTGTCGAAAAATCGCGCTTTGAGCCACGAGCTTGCGCTGTACGGATTGAACGTTATCAGCCACTGAATATAGTAACCTTCGGGCAGTATTCCGCGCAACGATTCGTCCACGCGGTTGAAGTCCTCTTCCGAAACCTCAAACGCCTCCTCCAGCCACGCAAAGCACAAATGCCCCTTCTCGACCGCGATTGACGTTATCTTCATTGAATCGTCCATGCCTCGGAAAATTATTTTTTGTCCCGTCGGCACGTACGTCATCTGCAGAGGATTGACCGTCATTTTCCAAAACTTATCCACGCCGAGACGATTTATCGCCCACTGCAACTGCGCGTAGCACGAATCCTTTAGCGTCGCTTGCGTCTGACGCACTACCAGCGCATTCGCCAGCGGCATTTGCATTAATCGCGCTATCAGCTTCAACGCCGCCGTCGTCGACTTTTTGCTTGCACGCGAGCCCTTGCACACCACGTAGCGTTTCGTGCTCTTCCAGAACTCATCATAGCCGCCGCCTACTGCCTCCTTCAGCGAGATTGCGCTTTCCATTCGTTCACCTCATTCTATTTTTTTTACAATCGCACTTGCCAAGTAAGCACCAAGTAAGCACCAAGTAAGCAAGCGGTAAGCAAGAAGTAAGCAAGCAGTAAGCAAGCAGTAAGCAAGACCACAGGCGGTTTACTCTATGCCGGCGTTGCATTGGCAACAAAATACTGTCTTTTATTAAAATCGGATTAAAATTTGGTTAGAATCAGATTAAAATTTCGGGGGTCAAGCAGGAGTTTTCGACACTCGCGCCGAACCAACCCCTTGGGTTTTGGGGGGGTTGGCTGAAGACGAAAGACGTAAGACACCCACCCTCCCCCGCCCGTCGGGTCACGCTTGATTGTCTGATTTTTGTATGAAAGGTCGCGCTTTTTTTTTTGCCCTTGGCGTTGGGAACTTACCTTCCGTGTTTTCGGGGGTATCGATATAGGCGGCGGAAATTTCAAAGTCCATGTATACCCCCTCGAAGTCCATATGCGGTTCAGAAGTCGTCGCGAATCACGACGGGCACGACGCCTTGCAGGTCGACTTCCTGCCGCGTGATAAACATGCCCTTGACCTTGGCTAGCATTTCGGCGGCTTTCAACCTGTCCTTGGCGGAGACCTGCGCCGTCACCTTCTCGGCTCGTGTGTAGCCCTTGCCTGTCCCGACGTTGACGACTACCTCCTCGGTCGTTTCGCCGCGCATGACCGCCGTAATGTATTCGAGTACTTCCTTGTCCTTGGCTATTCGCTCGCTCTCCAGTTGCGCTAACCGTGATTGAACTGCCGATTGGATTTGAGGTTTCTTCAAGTTTTCAACCCCCGTTGCGTATGCTGTCTTCGCCGAATAGCCGGCAAGCTTTGCGGCTTGCGTTGCGTTTCCTGACTGAATATAGTAATCGATAAATCTTTTCTGCTTTTCGCTTAATTTCGTTTCCACTTGAATCACCTCCCAACAAAAAACCTCCCGACGTTGGGAGGTTATTTTTTTTGAGTTTGTATTAAATATACCGTGCACAATTCGCCGCTTGGGTAGTTTCATACCAACCAGCTTGCAAACGCCG
>JAFQZB010000012.1 GCA_017406175.1 Selenomonadaceae bacterium
AATGCCGCAGGTGGTTTCAAGCGGCGGTCGACGGCGGCAAAAAGTGGCGCGAAGAAGCCAAGGAGGATTTTGAATTCACGGCGGGCAAGCAGTGGACTGACGAGGAAATAAAACAATTCCAAAAGGACGGACGCCCCGCCATTACAATTAATCGAATTCTCCCACTTATCAATATTTTGAGCGGCTACCAACGTCTCAATAGATACGACATAGATTTTCTCGGACGCACAGCCGACGACGTGGAGCTCTGCCAAGTGCGGCGCGGCATGACGAAATACATCATGGACAGGTGCGACTACGACGCGGTGGAATCGCAAGTTTTTTTGGATTGCGCGATAGGCGGGCTGGGCTGGTTCGGCGTGCGCTACAAATTCGATAACGAGATTCAAGACGGGGAGGCGGTGATTGAGCGGCTTGACCCGTTCGGAATTTACGTAGACCCCGAAGCCCACGAGCTGGATTTTTCCGACGCAAAATTTTTAATTCGGGCAAAGTGGGTAGCCAAGGACGAGCTCAAGCAGGTTTATCCCGAACAAGCCGACGCGATAGAAAATAATTTCGCGGTGTATGACACGGTGGAACTCGACGGGGAATCGCGCAGAGACATTGACCCGCTGTATTATTCGAGCGAGTTGCAAAAAGTTCGTGTCGTCGAGTGCTGGTATCGCGAACATTCAACGCGGACGATTTTTTTCACGGCGGAGGGGCAACAACTCGAACAAGTTACGCCCGAAATGATTGATTTGGGCATGATAGCGGGCAGTCAGGACATTCCGACGAACGAAATCAAATGTTGCGTGTTCTTCGACAGGACGCTACTTGAGGAAATGCAAAGCCCGTATCAGCACGGCGAATTTCCCTACGTGCCCATGGTTTATCACCACTACGGCGTAGGCGACACACCCGCAGGTTTCGTCCGCGCGATGAAAGACCCGCAACGCGAATTGAACAAGCGGCGCATTCAAACGTTGCATTTGCTCAACACTTCGGCAAACGGCGGCGGCTGGATAGAAGAGGGCGCGATGACGCCCGACCAAGAATCCGAATTCGAGCGCAAAGGCACCCTGCCGGGGCATTTCCAAAAAGTCATGGCGGGCGCGGTAACTACGGGCAAAATCCGCGAACGCGAGCCGAAGAATCCGCCCGCCGCTGTGATTCAAGCCGAGCAAGCCGCAACCGAAGATTTAAAAGCAATAAGCGGCATAAACGAAAGTCTTTTGGGCGTAGACGTGCCGAGCCAAGCAAGCGGTCGCGCAATCGAACTGCGCCAGAAACAAGCAGTCACGCATTTAGCGGTTATTTTCGACAGCTTGCGGCGAGCAAAGAAAAGAATCGCGAATTTACCTTGGGGGCGGCGCGGACACGCGGGAATCGTCCCACAATTCTACACGGCGGAAAAAGTTTATCGCGTCGAGGGCGAGAACGGACAGCAATTCGTGACGATTAACGAGCAAGTCGCCGTTCAAGACCCAATCGCCGGCACGATAGTAAAAACGCTAAACGACTTGTCGCAGGGCGAATTCGACATCGTGGTCAGCGACGTGGAATCCTCTACGACGCAACGGCAAGCGCAAATGTGGAGCCTCGTCGACGCGGCAAGCAAACTGGGAATCCCGCACGAATTAATTTTCGAGACGCTGATTGATTTGTCCGACTTGCCGAAAAAGAACGATATAAAAATGCGTTGGCAACAAGCGCAAGCCCAGCAACTTCAGCAAGCGCAACAAGAACAGCAATTCCAACTGGAGCTTGAGCGCATGAAGAACGCGGACTTCCGAATGCAAATAGCGTTCAAGGACGCGCCGCTCCCAATTCAAATGGCAATGGCGGCGCAAGCAGGAATTATCCCGCGAGAAATCGCCGACCATTTTTTGCAAGTCATGGTTGAGCAAATGGCACCGCAATTAGCAATGCAAATGCAAAAAGCGCAAGTTCCGCAAAATCAGCCGCAAATCCCAATGCCGCAACAAAATCAAATGCCGTATAATCTCATGGAACAAAATCAAGCGCAGACGGCGGTACCTTTAGCGGCACAATCCGCAATGACCGGAATCGCGCCGGCGCAAATTTAAGGAGTGATTCAAATGGAAAATGATTACGCATTCAACTGGCTGACAAATTCAAAGGAGGAAACAAAAATGTTCGGACAAATTCAGCTTGAAAATTTCGTAGGACTAACGAGTATGCCACAAAAGGCGGCGAGCGCGTGGAGCGGCGCACTTGAAGGTCTGGTCGGCGCGAGTTACAAACCCCTGCTTTACTACGCCAAACAACTCGTCAACGGCACGAATTATTACTTCATCGCGGAGCAAACGCTAATCACGAATCCGCCCGTGCGCCGTCTCGTTAAGCTCGTCATTCACGAAAAAGACGGCGAGTATAAAATCGCAAGTGTGGAAGCAATTTAAAAAATTTTTGGCAGAGAGCCGCTCAAAACGGGCGGCTTTTCTGTTTGGAGGATTGAATCATGGAATTTGATTTGCAACGATTTGCTGAAGAAGCCGCTGAGCAAAATTCGGAGCCCGAAACTTCGACCGAGACGCAGGAGCCGCTACCCGAAGAATTGGGCGGCTTGCCCGAAGATTTAGCCCGCGAAACTCTTGCCGAGTGGGAGCGGTCGCAACCTAAACCCGAAGAAAAACCGCCCGAAGCAGAGCCCGAAGAGCCGCCGATTTCGCGCCAAGATTATCAGGCACTAGTCGACGAACGCGAACAACTCAAAGCAAAACTCGCCGAATATCAGCGGCAAGCTCAACAACAGCAACCGCAATCGCCGTCACAACAACCTCAACCGCAACCGCAATTTCAGCCGCCGCAATTTCAAATCACGCCCGAAAATTCAGCGAAAATAAGCGAGGCAATAACTGCCGAGGCAATGGCACTTTCGGGCATGAGTGCCGACGACGTGGCGAGTTTGGAATACGCAGACGATGACGACCCGCGAATCGCGCAGTGGGCGCAGGCTAAGAACATCGCGCAAAATCGCGTTTACGGCGCAATTCAGCAGGCGCAAGCCGCCCAGTTTCAGCAAGCACAACAATCCTACAACGAGCACAAGGCGGCAGTCGAAACCTACAATCAGTTCGTGCAAAAAGAATCAGCCGAATCCGATTTCCAAGCCGTTCAAAAATTCGCAACCAACGAATTCTTTGAGCAACTCGCGCCGCACGAAAAACAAATCATCGCCAATTCGTATCTGCGAATAGAGCGGCAACTAGCCACGCCCGCCGAAATGCTCGTAGTGAAAAATTATTTTGAACAGGCAAAGACGGCGTATCGCACGCGCAACGCAAAGAAAACCGCGCCGCGTCAACAACAAGCCGCCCCACACCTGCCGCGCGTCGACCAACTAAAAGGCACCGCCGGCACAAGCGACGGGCAACTTTCTACGAGCGACATTGAAAAGTTGCTTGAAGGCGACTTCACCAAACTTGACGAAAAAACCCGAAAACTTTTACTCGGATACAACACTTAAAAGGAATGATAAATCATGGCATATCAGCCGACTTTCGGCAACACGACGATTCCAACTGAATTAATTCTTAAAGCCTGGGCTAAGGACACCTGGGATTTTGGCAAGAAAGAAAGTTATTTCAGTAAATTTATGGGGAACAGCTACGACAGCATAATCCAAATTCAAGAGGATTTAAGCCGCGGCAAAGGCACCAGTATTACAGTTTCCTTGATTATGCCGCTGAACGGCGCGGGCGTCATCGAAGATAAACAAATGGAAAATCATGAAGAGCAGATGAATTACCGCTCCTGCACGGTTTATTTGAGCCGCGTGCGCAATGCGGTCAGACTTGCCGGTAAATTCGAGGAACAGAAGACACAAGAAAAAATGCGCTCCGATATGCGCAAGCTTCTTTCAAATTGGATTGCCCGCTACTTCGATTTGAGTATTTTCTCGGTGCTGACGGGCACGAATCCGCCGTTCTACACAACTGGCGTCGAATTGCCCTACACGATAGAGCCGCCGACCTCCGACAGAATTTTGATTTCCGACGCCGGCGGTACAGCGCACACAAACGAGAATCAAATCACAGCGGCGGACGTGTTCGACACAACGCTGATTGGCAAGGCGCGTCGCATGGCGCAGGCTGACGAACTCACCGCGATAAAACCGATTCGCGTTGACGGGCGCGAGACTTACGTCATGGTAATCGACCCGTATCAAGCGCGAGATTTGCGCCGTGACCCGAAGTGGCTTGAGGCGCAAGAGCACGCCAACATTCGCGGGGAAACGAATCCGATATTTAGCGGCGCAATGGGCATTTACGAGGGCGTGGTGATTCACGAGTGCTTGAGAGTGCCGCGCACGCAGACTGGTTCGGGTTCGGGCAACAACAAAGCAATGGTCGGGCACGCGCTGTTTTTGGGCGCACAAGCTTGCATTTTGGCGGAAGGCACCGCCCCCACTTGGACAGAGGATAAATTCGATTATCAAAACCAGTATGGCGTCTGCATTGACCGCTTTTTCGGACTGAAGAAAGCGCAGTTCAAATACGACGGCACGAACTTAACGGACTTCGGCGTCATCAACGTTTTGACTTCTTCGGCGGACGATTAAAATGTTAAGCGTTGAGACTTTGGCGCGGCGAATACGGCACCGCCTG
>JAFQZB010000094.1 GCA_017406175.1 Selenomonadaceae bacterium
GAAGTCGAGAACCGTAAATGCCGCGAACGTTCCGAGCAATGATACGGGCACTGCCAAAAGCGGAATAATCGTTGCCCGAAAACTCTGCAGGAAAATAAAAATTACCAAAACGACCAGAACCAACGCTTCAAAGAAGGTATGCGCAACTTCGGTGATTGACGCCTTGATAAATTCCGTGTTGTCCAGAACTTGACCGTATTTAATTCCTTCGGGCAAATGTTTTTCTGCTTCGCTAAGGATTCTTTTAACTTCGCCGATAGTTTCAAGGGCGTTGGCGTCGCTCGTCAAGTTGATTATGAACGGAACAGAAGTATAGCCGTTGAACTTGCCGACGTAAGTATTTGACTGCTGCCCGATTTCAACTCGTGCCACGTCTTTTAAGTAGACAAACGCGCCCGCGTCCCCAGTTTTCAAGATGATATTCTCGAATTGCTCTGGCGTCTCCAATCTGCCTTGAATTTGTCCGGTGTACTCTTTCTCTTGCCCTTGAGCGACAGGTAATTTGCCTATTGAACCCGCCGCCGCCTGTGCGTTTTGAGTTTTAATCGCGCTTTGAACGTCCGCGACCGTCAACCCGAAGTTCGCGAGCTTTTCGGGATTAATCCACACGCGCAAAGCATAGTCCGCACTCATGATTTGAACTTTGCCGACGCCCTTAACGCGCTTCAAGTCGTCTGCAATGTAAATGTCGGCGTAATTTTTTATGAATGCCGTATCGTAAAGCCCGTTGTCGCAGTAAAAAGCAAAAATCATCGCCATATCCTGCGAAGACTTGGAAGTTGTTACGCCAGAGGAAATAACTGTTTCTGGCAAATTTGAATTGGCTGAGGCGACGTTATTTTGAACCTTAACCGAGTCCATGTCGCCATCCGTGCCGACCTCAAAATAGACATTCAGTGAATAGCTACCGTCATCGTTTGAATTGGAGCTCATGTAGTCCATGCCTTGCGTGCCGTTCACGCGATTTTCTATGACCTGCGCGACGGCTTGATTGACGACGCTGGCGTTTGCGCCGGGGTAGCTAGCATCGACATTGATTGTTGGCGGCGAAATGTTCGGATATTGAGCGATTGGCGTATTAAGCCCCGCAATTATCCCGATAAGGCTGATGATAATCGCTATGACGATTGCAAAAACCGGTCGATGAATAAAAAACTTAGCCATATCTCGACCACCTCACTTATTTGCGCCGCTTCCAACGTCAAAGACTTCTGCACTAGGCGAAAATGAGAAGTCCATATCCTTTGCCGTCACTTGCGTAACTTCCAAAGGCATTCCGTCGCGCAAATTCGTCAAGCCTTCGACGACTACCCAATCATCAGCCTTCAAACCGCTTTTAATGACATAATACGAGCCGATTTTTTCTCCGAGTTCAACTTTTCGGACGGCAGATTTATTATCGGATTGAGCGACGATAACCAAAGTTTCGCCCAACAGCTGTTGAAGAGCGCGTTCGGGAACGAGCATTGCGTTTGGAATTTCCAATCCGCTAATTTCGACGCGTGCATACATGCCAGGGACGAGTAAGCGGTCGGGATTCCTAAAAATCGTACGAATCGTCAGAGTGCCCGTTGCATTTCCCATTGCTCTATCGTATTCTGCAAATTCTCCGTTATATGGATAGCGCGAACCATCAGCTAGCGTCAAAGCAATTTTAAAATTGGGGTCAGGCTTGCCATCTACCTCGCGTCCCTCTCTTCTCGAAAGTCGCAAATATTCTTGTTCGGAAACGGCGAATTGCACAAACACGGGGTCAAGAAGACCAATCGTCGCTAATGGTGTGCTGCCTGCAGTTGCAAGAGTTCCGACGGGAACATCATCAATGCCTAAACGCCCGCTCATCGGCGCGTAAATTATCGTATCCGCTAAATCGTCCTTCGCCTTTTGCAATAAAGCTTCGTTGGCTTCAACCTCTGCTTCCTGTGACTTGACGGTAGCACGTTGATTGGTAAGCATCTGTTCGGATATTGCATTTGATTGCCAAAGTTCCTCGTCGCGTTGAAGGTCGACTCGTTCTTTAGCTAAAGCCGTCTTTGATTTGGCGAGCTTGGCTTCAGCCTCCAGAACTGCCGATTTATACTGCCTGTCATCGATTTTGAACAAGATTTGCCCTGCAACAACGTCCTGACCGCCCGTAACATACTTTTCTACAATGGAGCCGTTGACTTTGGATTGAACTCTCATTTCATCGCGGTCGATAACTTGCCCGCTGTAGGAAAAAGTAATCGGCGCATCGGTTGTCAAAACTTTTATCGCTTTTACCTTGGTCGGATAGTCCTCTAAAGATTGCTCCGCAGTTTCTTCGCCGCCGCAACCCGTAATCAGCAACGCCGCCGCTAAAATTATCGCTGGAAATATTTTCATCTTAATCGCGAGTACCGCATTCTCTCCTCTTAATTCACATCTCAACGAGTTTACTTCAATTCAGTGTCTTGTATGGGGAAATTTTCGCGCCCTTCAAAGTTAATTCAAACGCTAAGCCCTTTTTATCAAGCTGATAGACCCATACGCCGTTTGCAACAATGGTGGCATCTGCAAAAGTGTCGCCGTTCACGCCGTCACTTGCCTGTGCTGATACTTCCGTTCCAAATTTGATATTGCCAGAAACAAATCTATCCCATGCCTCTTTATTGAGGATAACGAACAGCAAATCGTATTCCTTCGCGCCAAAATTTACGCCGAGGCTAACTTCTTTCATCTTCACATAAATTCTTTGACCAGTTTCATTGTTTACGGCTACTCCGCGCCCGTGATCGTCGCCCCAAAAGCCCCATTTGACACTGGAAGCACTGATTGTGCAGTACGCGTAGACTTTTTGCATTGCCCGCTCTGCTGACGGATATTTTTGGTACATGCGCGACAAAACCTGCCTGCTCATCTCGTTTAACTCGGCGCGTTGTTCGTCCGGTGACTTTTTGGCGGCAAATACACTGCTTGCCGTCATTAAAACCAGCAAGAACAAAATCAGTTGGATAAATTTCTTTTCCATAAGAATATGCCCCCATAATTTTAGACAAAATGGACTCAACAATATTTGCCGAGCCCATTCCGTCAATATTAACCCAAAATTATTGTCTGTCTCTGTTTATAGAAGGCCAACCTGCTCCAAGGTCGGAATAGCCGAACCAATTCGCTCTGGTGTCCCAGTTGAACTTGTAACGTTTGCTCTTACCAGACTTTTCAAAAGCCAAGACCAAATCGCCGTTCTTTAATGCTACGATGTAAGGATAGGCTCCGTTTTCGTGGGCATAGTGCAGACTGTCGATATAAACTTCCAATTTCTTGTTGATAGGCGAATAACCGAAAAGACACGCCCGGTCGATGGACTCAAGTGAATAAAACAGCTCGGAATTGGACTTGTTCTTGAATACGCGGACTGTATAGCCGTAATCCACTTTCGGATAGTGCGCGTCGTCAATTCTCTGGTCGTCAAGCCAAACTATGAAGTGCAGCCGGTTTTCGCTGCTCGATTGCCAGAGTTTTCGCGCCTGAATTTTGAGCATACCGTAAGGAGTGGTGAAAGTTTCCGATAAAGCCTGGTCGTTTTTTAGCTGTTCGGTAAAGTTCGGTGCCTCGTAAACCATTTCGTAAGTTTCGGCAAAACACACCGTAGCGAACGCCATGACAAACAGGCTTAACATCGTGGCAACAAGTTTTCTCATGATTTTCCCTCCCAATAACATTTTTTATAACGATTGCGCATAATTTATCAAGTTTTCTCGCTTAAGTCAATGGAGGTTTCAGATTGTCACGTTTTTTAGCTCTCGTAGACGTAGCGCAAGGTGTTTAAGTTCTGAGTGTCCAAATCTTTATGGCAAACACAGCCTTTTGAGCTTAGCTCCATAGTTTGACGATTGTTAGCGGAATATTTTTCCCAGTGCGGGATAAATTCGTTGTTCGGATTGCCCGTAGCCGCAAATGCCGTCCACGAAGCTTGAATTTGTTTGACAAGTTTAAGATTCGGATTCGGCAACAGCTCATCAAAAGGCTTATTAAACACGAATGCCAATTCTAGCGAATGGAACGAGCCTAAATCTTCACGCAAAGATATGTCGCTGAACAAATAATAGTACACGTCGTTGAATTTCGATTGATTTTCGGCATCCAGCTCTTGCCCGACGCGCCAATCCAACTGATTTATAAAATCCATGTAATTTTCTTCGGTATCAGGTCGCCCGTTAAGCCACGATTGATAAACTTCCTTGCTCGTGCGCGAAGTGAGCTTTTTGTATCTGCTCATGACCATAGAAATTCTGTCGTGCGTTTCGTGGAAGTTTTTAAAATAGTTTTTGTCATACAGCAACCAGTAGCCCCATTCGCAGGCATTTATACCCGTTAAAAATTTAATTTCGCGTGCCGCGCCATTTTTTATGGCGGTAAAAGGGTCTTCAGGCAAAAATTTCCCGTCGCAAGCTGGTATAAAATCAGAATGAGCCGTTTTAATACGCATTTCAAAGAGTTTTACGTAAATATCTCTAAGTTCAATTGCTGATTTCTTCCTCAAGTCGCTCATTTTCCGCGTGCCGCTCAAATCCATAAAATCTTCCGTGAGTTTGGCGGCATGTTCCATATCATGAACGAAGCGCGAAGGTCCCGACTCTGGAATTGCTTTTTGGAACAAACCTTTAGCGGCAGGCGCGACTGACAACAACATGCAGGAAATAGAGCCGGCACTTTCGCCAAAAATCGTAATGTTATCTGGATTACCGCCGAACGCCGCGATATTTTCCCTAACCCACGTCAACGCCGCGATTTGGTCTTTCAAGCCGAGATAACCTGCGTCCTCTAATGATGAATCGATTAATTCAAAGTGCATAAAGCCGAAAATGTTTAGCCGATAGTTAAAACTGACGACGATAACATCATTTGACGCCGCAAGATTATTTCCGTTATAAAGAGGTTCAAAAGAGCCGCCGTGCATGAAACTTCCGCCGTGAATGAAAAACATGACGGGCAAATTTTTCTTGTCGCTA
>JAFQZB010000095.1 GCA_017406175.1 Selenomonadaceae bacterium
CCCAGCAGCAGCAACTACAGGAGGCAGGCTACGTTGCCGAGGAGGCGGCGCAATGAAAGTCATCGGGCTTTGGGCAATGGTGCTTATCCTGTTTTACGCCCTGCAGACGTCGCTTTTGCCGTTCGTGAACTTCGATGGGTTCAGCGCGAACTTAATGCTACTGCTGACGGTCTCGGTTGCCTTCCTGCGTGGGCACGAGAAAGGAGCCTTCTTCGGATTTATGGCGGGGCTTCTGCAGGACACGACGACTGGCAGTTACTTCGGCTTAGCGACGTTCAGTTACATGACGATTGGGCTTATCTTCGGTAAATGCTCCGTCAATCTCTTCCGCGAGCAATCGCTTTTGCCAGTGATAAGCGCAATCCCCGCGTTGGCGTTCCACTTTGCGATAATAATAGCTTTTTTGTTTATGTTGGGTCGCCAAATCGACTTGGTGCGGTTTATGAAGTTCGACTTCTGGCCAACAGCTATAATGCAAGTCGTGCTTGCCTATCCCGTGCACAGGTTGGTTTTGGCGTTAAATAATTTCTCTAAGCAAAGACGCTGAAATTAATTAGTAATTACTAATTGTTAGGAGGTAGATTTATGAAGATAAGCGAACAGGATATTAAAACGGTGGCGAGCTTGTCGCGGCTGAGGATTCGTGAGGAGGAGGCTCCAGACGTTCTCTTTCAGCTCAACAAGATTTTAAATTACGTCGAGAACTTGCAGGCGATTGACACGACGAACATTGAGCCGACGACTTATGCCTTGCCAATGCAAAACGTCTTCCGGGCGGATGTGGTTAAGCCGTCATTGGATAGGGAACTTGCCCTGTCGACGGCTCCGCTTCAAGAGGACGGCTATTTCAAAGTTCCTAGAGTTTTGGAACAAGCGTGACGCTTAATCCAGCGGTCGCGATTGAATTATTAATGCTTTATGGAGGTTTTTATCATGAAAAAATTTTTAGGCGTAACTCTTTTGGCGGGAATGATGCTTTTCAACACGGCGGCGGCGGCTCCCGCGCACACCGCACACACCAAAGACCGCGAGACGATTTATCAAATTGCCTTGCTTCAGTCGTTGGCTATGGGCTACTTCGACGGCTCAATCAGCGTTAAGAACTTGAAGAGGCACGGCGACACGGGCATTGGCACCTTTGAAGGTCTCGATGGGGAAATGATTGTCCTTGACGGCGTGGTTTATCGGGCGAATCGCGACTGCAAGATTAACGTCGTCGATGATAAAGTTCTCGTGCCCTTCTCGAACGTCACGTTCTTTGATAAGGATTTTTCCGTTAAGCTCCTCGACGTTCACAACAAAGACGCCCTCGAAAAGATTCTTAATGGGCTAGTCGACCAGAACGGACGCAATAGCTTTTACATGGTCAAGGTTCCTGCCCAGTTCAATTCAATTCTTGTCCGTAGCGAGAGCGGGGCGAAAGAACCTTATCCGACTTTGGTCGAAGCTTTGAAGACTCAAAACGAAATCACGCCCAAGAATATCAGCGGCACGATGGTCGGCTTTTATTGCCCCGACTTTATGAGCTCGCTCAACTCGACGGGCTGGCACTTCCACTTCATCAGCGACGATAAAACAATCGGCGGGCACGTTTTGGAATTGGATTTGAAGAGCGGCGAGGCTCTCTTTGATAAAACTGACGCTTTCAAAATGGACTTGCCGAAGAAAGAAAATTTCCACGCGCTGAACTTCAAACAAGACATGAAGGAAGACATTCGCAAGGCTGAACAGGACGTTCAGGGAGGTAAATAATTTGAGCTTATACGATAAGACTGCACACGAACTGCACGAACTCTTGACGGCGAAGAAAATTTCTGCGGCGGAGCTGACTGCCGATGTTCTTAAGCGTGTCGATGAGGTTGAGGATAAAATCGGCGCGTACCTGACAATCACCCGCGACAAGGCGACGGCAGACGCTAAAGCCGTTGACGATAAGATTGCCCGCGGCGAGACGATTGCCCCGCTTGAAGGCATTCCTTGCGCGGTCAAGGACAACATCTGCACTAAAGGAATTCGGACAACTTGCGCGTCGAAGATTCTAGAAAACTTTATCCCGCCCTACAACGCGACCGTTTATGACAAGCTCGCCGGTTCGATTGTGATTGGCAAGGCTAACCTAGACGAATTCGCAATGGGCAGCTCAACGGAGAATTCCGCTTATCACACGACGCACAATCCCCATGACTTAGAACGAGTACCAGGCGGCTCCTCCGGTGGTTCGACGGCGGCGGTTGCGGGCGGCGAGGCTATCTTTTCTCTAGGCTCTGATACGGGCGGTTCAATTCGTCAACCTGCTAGCTTTTGCGGCGTCGTAGGATTCAAGCCGACCTATGGCAGGGTTTCGCGCTATGGACTGGTTGCCTTTGCCTCGTCACTCGACCAAATCGGACCGATAACCCGTGACGTGACTGACTGCGCCCTTGTCCTTAACGCGATTTGCGGGCATGACGATATGGATTCGACTTCGACTGCCGCGCCCGTCCCCGACTTCACGAAGAGTTTAATTGCCGACGTTAAGGGCTTGCGGATTGGCTTGCCCAAGGAATATTTCGTTAAGGGTATCGACCCGGAGATTGAAGCCGCCGTCCGCAACGTCGCTAAGAAGTTTGAACAGCTCGGCGCGGAAATTATCGAACTGAGCTTGCCGCACACCGAATACGCAATCTCGACCTATTATCTTATCGCGCCCGCCGAAGCCGCCACGAATCTTGAACGCTATGACGGGGTGAGCTACGGGGCACGCGTCGACGGGGCGGACGTTGTAGAGATGATGACGAACACCCGCACGGAAAAATTTGGCGCGGAGGTTAAGCGGCGCATAATGATTGGCAACTACGCTTTGAGCGCGGGCTACTACGACGCCTATTATCTTAAGGCTCTCAAGGTTCGGACGCTGATTCAAAAGGATTTCACCGACGCCTTCAAGACGGTTGACCTATGCTTGACGCCGACGACGCCTAATGCCGCGTTCAAAATCGGGGAAATGACTTCCGACCCGCTAAAGATGTATCTGCAGGATATTTGCACAGTGCCAGTTAATCTTGCGGGCTTGCCGGCAATTTCGGTTCCTTGTGGCGTCAATAGTCAAGGACTGCCGCTTGCCTTCCAATTAATCGGTAAAGCCCTCGACGAGGCAACGATACTTCGGGCGGCGTTCGCCTATGAAAGCTTGTAATTTTTCAGACGCTGTGATAACATACGCGCTGTTGCATAAAGAAATGGGAGGTTAAAAACTTGAAACTCACTCAGAAGAAGATAGACGATTACCAGCTTGAGATGACAGTCGAGGTCGAGGCGGCGGAGTTCTCCAAAACAATTAAGCAGGCGACAAAAAAGCTCGGCGAGCGCATAATCGTTCCTGGTTTCCGCAAAGGCAAAATTCCGGCAAAAATCATTGAAGCGCACATCGGCAAGGAAACGATTATCAACGAGGCAAGCAATACGCTCATTCAAAATTCGACGCGCGAGGCTCTCGGCAGACTGAACTTAAGACCCGTCACGGATCCTAAAGCGGAAGTCGTCACGAACGAAGAAGGCAAGGATTTTGTCTTCACGCTGACTTTTACGCCCTATCCTCAAGTCAAGCTCGGCGAATATAAAAATCTTGAGGTGGAAAAGGTCGTTGAACCCGTCACTGATGAGGACGTTGATAAACAAATCGAAGCCATGCGCAATCACCACGCAAACCTAATCGACGCGGCGGAGGGCGATACGATTGTTGACGGCGACTTTATAACGCTTGACTACACGGGCACGATTGACGGCGAGAAGTTCGCGGGCGGCGAGGCTAAGGACGCTCCGCTTGACATTGGTTCGCATAAATTTATCGGCGACTTCGAGGAACAACTAATCGGCGCTAAGGTCGGCGAGGAACGCACAGTTAAAGTCACGTTCCCCGATAACTATCACGCTAAAAACCTAGCGGGCAAAGAGGCGGAGTTCGCTTGCAAGATTAACAGCATTAAGCACAAGGAA
>JAFQZB010000096.1 GCA_017406175.1 Selenomonadaceae bacterium
TGCAATCCGACGCCTTGCGCAACTTGTTTATCCGCCAGACCAAGAACGACACCCAAGATGCGCTAATCGTTGCTGAAGTTATTCGATTCGGGCGTTACTGTGAAACTCAAGTTGCGCCGGAAAATATAGTCGCTTTGCGCGAACTTTGCCGCCAACGTTTTTTCATCGTTGATACTGCTTCCGACTTCAAGCGCAAGATTATCGCACTGCTCGACCAAACTTTTCCCGAATACGAGAAACTTTTTTCCGATACCTTCGGCAAGTCATCAATGGAACTTTTAGCCAATTACACGACACCCGAAGAAATGTTGTCGGTCGACACTCAAACTCTCGCCGACCTTTTGAGCAAAGCCTCTAGCGGTCGCTTCGGGCTCGACAAAGCCAATGAAATTCAGCAAAGTGCTAAAAATTCTTTCGGTATCGTGCTTGCCTCGTCTAGTTTCGCGCTGATTATCCATCAATATCTGGAGCAACTGAAGTCTTTGGAATCGTCTATCGCGGCTTTTGACGAAGAGATTGCTCGTCTCATGGATAATTTTGACACCAAACTTGAGACAATTACGGGCGTTGGTAAAACTTTGGCTGCCGTTATTTTCTCTGAGATTGGCGGCGACATTAAAAGATTTTCTTCCGTGCCAAAACTCGTCGCTTATGCCGGGCTTTATCCAAAATCACGCCAGTCAGGCGAGAGTAAAACTGATGGGCGAATGTCTAAGCGTGGTTCTCCTTATCTGCGACGAGCTGTTTGGCTTGCCGCCAACGTTGCCGCTTTCAAAGACCCTGCTGTCAGTCTTTTCTATCAAAAGAAACGCTCCGAGGGAAAAGACCATTTGACTGTCATTGGACATGTTTGCCACAAAATGCTTGCCATTATTTTCGCCGTCCTTCGTGATAATAAACCTTATGTTCCGGCTTCAACCTCTTGACTTTTTATAGCCGGTCTTACATGCCCTAACATCATCTGCCCTCCAAAAATTTTGACTACCTTTATTCGGGTTCGCTCGTTCACGCTTATGTTACACCCTTTGCAGTCAACTCGTATAACACAATTTTGCAAGTTGGCAAAAAAAAATCGCCCAATACGGACGACAAAATTCTAACTGATAACGCGCCTTCTAACAATCTTATGCTCAATAAATTCTTCTGGAGTCTCGGCATCATCTTCCAAAAGTGCCAGTTGCATAGTGCTCATAAGATTCTTATCCGGCTCTCCTTCTTTATAAAGATTATATTTGGGAACATAATCAAAATAAGTTCTGCTACCGATTTTGCCGTTCCTGTGTTTCAATATCACGGCTTCCATTTTGCGAATCGGTTTATTTCTTTCCTCAGTCAATTTTTTTGTGCGCTCTAACACATTCTTTGATTTCTCGATAATTTTCGCCGTAGCTTGAAATTGCAAACCAATGACTATATCGCCCGTATACTCTAATGCGCCCGATTCCTTCAAAGATTGAAAATTTACTTCTTCAGAATAGCTCGAACGATTCAGCGATGCTGCTACTACTATCGGTATTTCCAATGAACGACTTAGAATATTTAACGATTTTACGCTGTGGTCTACAATCTGCTTGTCTGTCGCGTGTGGATTTGTCGGTTCCAATATCTGCAGATAATCAACGAACAATACGGGATTTTCTTCCA
>JAFQZB010000013.1 GCA_017406175.1 Selenomonadaceae bacterium
AGACGATTGACGCTTTGAAGGCACAGCCCGAAGTCCAGACGCTTCAAGCGGAGGTCAGCGCACTCAAGCAGACGATTGACGCTTTGAAAGCACAGCCCGAAGTCCAGACTCTTCAAGCGGAGGTTAGCGCACTCAAGCAGACGATTGACGCGCTGAAGGCACAGCCCGAAGTCCAGACGCTTCAAGCAGAGGTCAGCGCACTCAAGCAGACGATTGACACGCTCAAGACCCCGCCTACAGTCCAGACGCCTTATAAGTCGCCCGAAGAACTTTTCTTTTTGCCCGAACCAAAAGGCGTCTTCATAACGAACGAGCGCACAAAAATTCCCGCGCAGATTAAGCAGGCGTTGAACGTAAGCGGCATAGAAAAATATTTGGCGGCGAATCCCTCCGACGCCAGCAAGAAATTCCAAAGGCTCCTCAACAGTCATTCGCGGGACGTAAAAAAGTTCGTGGACAAGTTGAGGCTGAGCGAACCCGACGAATCAGAATTGAGCGAAGTCATCACGACGAAATATTTTAAGCTCTTCCATAGGACAATCTTTGATAATCTGCTCGTGGCGATAAGGCGTGGGCTTAAGGATTCGGAGAAATTTTACCTTGGACTGCTCGCCGAGGTGAACAGGTACCTTAGCCGCTGTGGGATTTATAGCGTCAATATGAAGTCGGGCAAACAAGCCGAAACCGAGGACTACGAAAACATCACGCCGCAAATCGTCAAGACCGACGACAAAAGCTTATCGGGGACAATCAGCGACATCGAACGCTTGCCATATCGGATAAATTATCTCGACGAGTTTGGCGAGCAAAAGTTTCTGCAGTATGCAGGGGTCGCGAGCATTTATAAGGCGGTGTGATTCATGGCGGAAGTTCTTTTCGGCATAGACTTCGGCGCGTGCAATCTCAAATGCGTTAGGCTTGTCAATAAAAAAATTTCTGGCGTCCGCCTGCACACCAAGGACGATGGCTCCTTCCATGCGCCAAACGCCATTTGCTACAGCAAGACTAAGGACGGTTCTATACAAAAAGTCATCGGGCAAGCGGCACTGAACAAGGGAGCAATGGAACCGGAAAATTTAATCATCAACCTGAAACGCAAGCTTGAGCAACGGGATTGGCGGCAGTTCATCCCCGCGCTTGGTCGAGAGGTGACAGCCCCCGAAGTCGTCGAGGACATCTTCAAACGTATTTACGAGATAGCAAAGGGAAATCTTTCCAAAGACGACATTGCGTGCGCTATGGTCACGGTGCCGATTATCTTCACGAAAAATCAGCGGCAGATGATTGCAAAGGCGGCGAGCAATGCGGGCTTCAAGGTCGATGGCGTTATCAATGAGGCGTTCGCGTCAATCTTCAGCGCAAAGACTTTGAACGACTCCTTTAACGTCGTGTTCGACTTCGGCGGCTCCACACTCGATGTCAGCATAATCAAGGTCACGGGCAATGAAGTTCACGAGTTGGCGGCGGCGGGTCTGCACCTCGGCGGGCTAGACATTGACAGAGATATTTTGGAAAAAGTCCTCAAGCCCACATACGAGACGATATTGAACGCGGCGTGGGATATTATCAACCGCGACGATTTCCAGATGAGTTTTGCCCAAAAATTGAAGGAGGCAATTTACGCGGACGATTACGGCGACGAGGTTTGCGCCGATTTGATTGACGCCAATTTCGATAAGATTATCCTGAGCCGCGCAGAGATTAATGAGCTCCTTGAGCGCGAAGGCTACGCCGAAAAGATTAATGCCTTGCTGGATGAGTTGTTCGACGCCTTGGCGGAGCATGACGAGTGCTTTGACAAGTCGGACGTGACTAAGATTTGGGCGTTAGGCGGGTCGTTGCGCATTCCTTACTTCCGAACGTTGCTTGAGGATTACTTTGGGGCGGAGCTGTTCGAGGCGGACGCTTACGACTTTGAAGACGTGGAAGACTTCCTTAACGGCTTGGAGGATAAGTATCTGGCGGTGGCAGGTGGCGCGGCGAACTTCCTTAAGCAACGCGGGCAAGTCACGACGATTAACGCCATACCGTATAGGGTGAGCTTTGCGCTCGGCGAGAAGATTTATCCGGGCTTGTCGAAGAATTCTCCTGCGGGCTTCGAGACTATGTATAAGCCGCTGAAAGTTTCGGAGCTTGCGTCGGCTGATTGGAAGATTGAACTTTATCAGTCGTTCGACGACGAGGCGAGCTTTGAGGAGTCGGCTTACTTGGCGAGCGTGCAACTGGATTCTACGCTTTACGACAAAGAGGAGACGCCGCTACTTAAGCTAAAGATGATGCGCGATGGTCGGTTGCGTCTGCGGGTCGGCGTGCAACGGACTATCGACGGTGAACCGGACTTAATCTTGCTTGAACAACACTTTTTGAGATTGGAGGATTGAACATGGACGAAAACAATCAGGCGGAAGATTTCAACGAGCTGAACAATCTGGCGCACAGAATTTTATCGGCGGTCAAGGACGACCTCGGCACTGCACGCACGGAGCTTGAGGATAAGCAACGAACCTTGGACGGCTTAAAAGACCTTCCAACGGAGCTTGCTAAGTCGCAGGAGGCAAGGCGGCGGCTCGAAGGGGAACGGGATTATCTGCGCGGCGAAGTCTCCAAACTGACGACGGACAATCAAAATTTGACGGCGGAGCTTAAAAAGTCGCAGGAGGTGCAAAGTCATCTGCAGGGCGAGCTTTCAAAGTTGCGCAATGAACTTTCCAGATTGAACGACAGCTACCAGAAGTTGACGACAAGTTTGCTTAAGGCTCAGGCGGAAGCGAGCAATGCCAAAGCTGAGGCGTCGACGTTGCGCAGTAAAATTGCTCAAGCTCAAAAGAATTTGGCGGGTGATTGAATTGCAGAAGATAGACGACTTACGGGAAATACTAACGGCGATTCAGGACATTGGCAACGCGTGGCAGAAGGAAATCATTCAGTTGCGTGAAGAGAACGACCGCCTGTTTTACGAGAATGAACACCTGCGCGAGATTTGCAAGAGCCTTACCGATCAGAACAAGTTGCTTAGGCAAGACATCAAAAATCTTTCGGAGAAGACGGAGCAGCTGATAAAAGATTTGCGGAACGACCTCATAAAGGAGCTTGACTCTAAGAAGCAAGAGGAGTTCCAAAAGTTCGTTCGGGATTATCTGCGGAAACTTCGCGAGGCATCGAACACGCCGACGACTAAAGCCGAGGAGCCAAAGCCCTCGACGCCGAGCAACAAGCCTTATTGACGGTCGAGGAAAAGTTATGGTTGTAGGAATAGATTTGGGCATGACCAATACCCGCGCTTGTTACTTCGTGAACGGGCAGAAGAGACTTCTAAAGTTTGCGGGCGGCATGGACATGTTGCCGAGCGTGATTTATACGGAAGACGGTGGCAAAGTTATCGTCGGGCAAAAAGCATTATACAAAGGACAGATAGAGCCTTCGCGCATGATTAGTTTATCGGAGGCTTACAGAAGAACTTCTGAGCTTAACAAGCTTTGGAAGTGCGGCGAACAAATTTTTACAGCGGCTGGCATTGCGGCGGAAATTTTAAGGGAAGTCCGGCAACGGCTTATAAGAAATGCACGCCTTGACGAGAACGAGGATATTGGCGCAGTCATAGCGGTGCCCGTTTATTTCGACGACAACCAACGCAATGAAATTCGCAGAGCGGGCGCGGCGGCTGGCTTTAAAGTCATGCGGATATTGGAGAAGCCGACGGCGGCGGCAATCGAAGCATTGCACGGGCGGCAACTCGATAAAAAAATTCTCGTGATAGATATTGGCTTTAGTGCCTTCGAACTTAGCGTACTGGATAAGAATTACACGATTATAGCGACTGACGGCAATCCAATCGGCGGCGATGACTTCGACCGTGCCATACAGCAGGAATTTATTCGGCGCATTGAAGAAGACACTGGCATAAAGCTAACCGACGCCAAAAGCGCGGGACTCGATGACGCTTACTATCAAAGCTTAATGTCGCAGCTGTTGGATGAGGCACGCAACGTCAAAGAATTCTTAAGCGAAGTCACAGAAGAGACGGTGACGGTGATGATGCCGAATTTAACGACGCTCGGCGGGCAGTATTACGTCTATGAATCTGATTTCACGCGAAAAGACTTGGAAAGAGTTTGCAAGCCGCTGTTCGATAAAATCTTCAACCGCCTCAATGACTTCGTGAACGTTGAGGATATTGGGCACGTAATCTTAGCTGGCGGCACATGCTCCATTCCTTACATTAAAGAACGAATCGAACGCGACCTAGGCATAAAGCCCGAAGAGGATTTGCCGCTTAGTTAAGTGGTCGTTAAGGGCGCGGCGTGTCATGCTGAGGTTATTGATAATATGGAACAAGGAGGAACGGTTATGGTTGTAGGAATAGATTTGGGCACGACAAATACGCTTGCTTGCTACTTCGTGAACGGCAAGAAGAAAATTTTAAAGTTCCCAGGCGGCACGATGATGTTGCCGAGCGTGATTTATACAGACGAGAACGGCAAAGTTATCGTCGGGCAAACCGCGCTGAATAAAGGCATTATGGAGCCGTCGCGCATGATTCGTTCGGCGAAGACTTACATTGGCAACTTTGAACTTAACAAGACGTGGACTTGCGGCGGAAGGACATACACCCCGACCGACGTGGCGACCGAAGTATTAAAAGAAGTTAGGCAACGGCTGATAAGAAATGCACGGCTCGAAGAGAACGCCCAGATTGGAGCAGTCATCACGGTGCCGGCTTACTTCAACGACAACCAACGCGACGAGACTCGCAAGGCGGGCGAGGCGGCTGGCTTTAAAGTCATGTGGATATTGGAGGAGCCGACTGCGGCGGCTATCGAGGCGGTTCACGAGCGGCAACTTGATAAAAAAGTTTTCGTGGTGGACATAGGCGGCGGCACCTTCGACCTTAGCGTTTTGGAGGCTGACCACGCTAAGCACACTTATACGGCGATTGCCATTGACGGCGACGACCGACTTGGCGGCGATGACTTCGACCGCGCCATACAGCAAGAACTTATCCGCCATATTGAGGACGACACCGGCATAAAGCTGACGGACGCCAAAAGCGCGGGGCTAGACGACGCTGACTATCAAAGCTTAATGTCGCGGCTGTTGATTGAGGCACGCAACGTCAAAGAGAAACTGAGCGAGGTCACGGAAGAGACGGTGACTATGCCGAACCTTACAACGCTAGGCGGGCAGAATTACGACTTGGATTTTGTCTTTACGCGCAAGGCTTTGGAGAGAGTTTGCAAGCCGCTGTTCGATAGAATCTTCGATAGCCTAAATGACTTCGTGAACGGCAACAAGAAATTCAAGCTTGAGGATATTGGGCATGTGATATTGGCGGGCGGCACATGCTTTATCCCGTACATCAAAGAACAAATCGAACGCGACCTAGGAATCAAGCCCGACGACTCGTTGCAACTCAGTCAGCTGGTCGTGACTGGTGCGGCACGCGTCGCAGAGGCTAAGAGCGGCGGACTGGAGAGCGGCGGCGATATTAAGTTGCACAGTATTCTTGCGCACTCGTTAGGCATTGAAGTTTTGGACGAGAAGACGGGCAATCTTATCTTCGACCAAATCCTAGCTAAGGACACGCCTTATCCTTGCGAAGTCCTCAAAAACTACGTTACGACCTTTGATAACCAAACAAAGATTGATGTCAACGTTTACGAGGCGGGCAAGGAAGGCGAGACCGATTTAAGCTATCACAGGTTCCGCGGCGCGTTGAGTTTGAAGAATCTGCCGCCAGCCGCTAAGGGTCAGACTAAAGTTAGCGTGAAGTTCGAGTACACCGAAGACCAAAGGCTACGCGTCACGGTGACCGATAAGCAAGACGAGAGAAATAGCCGCGAAGAATTTCTCGACAAAACTGTAAAGGCGCAAATTCGTTCGGGCGGCGCGGCTCCGATTGATATTGTGCTTATGCTTGACTCCTCCGGCAGCATGTATGACCAAATGGACGAGGCTAAGGACGCTTGCCGCAAGCTGATAAATGAGATGATTGACCTTAGCGTACACCGAATGGCATTGATGAATTTCGATAGCTCGCCGCGTATGCTCTGCCACTTGACGAACGACGCTAAGGCTTTGACTAAGAAACTCGGCAAGATTGATTCTTCTGGTAGCACGGAGATGATTGAGGCATTGCGCATGGCGAGCAACGAATTAGAAAGCTCCACGCGCAAGAGGATTGCCCTGTTCGTGACGGACGGCTACCCCGACCAAAAACTTTCCACGGTGTCTTATGCCAGAAGTTTAATCGATAAGGGCTTGAAGATAATCGCAATCGGCGTCGGAAATAACTTTAACAAGGAATTCCTAGACCAGATGGTCGGCGAAAAGAATTCCTTCACGATAAAGACGATGAGTGAGCTAACGTCGCTGTTTGAACGAGTGATTAACGCGCTGACTAAGGGCGACTTGTAAGCGGAGGTGAATTTTATGATATTGAACAATGCAAACGTCGCAATGGACGCCGCAAAGATAGTTCCGGCTTTGGCAAAGAGCAAGAAACGCCTTGAGGTCGACAAGATAAAAGCAATCATCAACAAGCAGACCGATGAAAACTCTGATGCGGCGACGGACGAAGACGTTTACCAGTGTTTGAAGGCGATGTTCCCTTCTGACCTGCGGCTCGTCTTCAAATCTTGTGTTGAGGCTTTGGGCGATAGTTGCGACGTTCAGTCTTTGAACCGCATTAACAAGGGCAGAGTGTTGGCGTTGTTCTTCCACGTGTTCGCCGTCTATCCTCAAGCGATTCCCACGCCTGGCGATAAACCCGTTGAGCCTTCGGACGCTGACTTTGACGCCGAGCAGTTCGCGGAGATATTCCCCGACTTCAGCGACGCGGTTGAGGTGGACTTTGCTAAGGTGAGGAACCTTTTGCCGGAGCAAAGCCGAAACGTCACCAATCAAGCCGAATTGCGAGCCGCCTTGGGCGAGGACAAGATTAAGCAGGGGCAAATCGTTCGGGACTTCATCGAGGCGACGCTTGCGACGACGGGCAAAAGTTTCAATGCGACGGCTCTTAAGGCTCTGCGCCGCGAACATTATCTGCCGCTGTTCTTCCGTGCGGTTAAGTTCGTCAACTTCGGCAAGACAGCAAGCACTAAGACCGAGCCTAGCGAACCCGTCGTTGCAAGTCTGACGTTCGGGCAAGCGCAAGCCCTCTTCGACGCCGCGAAAAAAGTTTCCGTAGACGACGACTTTGACATATCCAACACGCTTACAATCATTGAGGGCAACTCCATCACGGTCAAGGACAAGTTCTATCTGAGCGTGCCCGACGACCACGCGATTTATTATGGGCTGGTGGCAATCGCCACGCAAGACGGAGAAATAGCCGCAGTTGGTCATGCGGAGGACGGAATCATCATTGAGCGCGGCACGGAGAAAGTTTATCCGCACGTCGTCTTTGATTGGCAGATGATTGACAAAGACAAGTTCATTAACCGAAGAACTTTCCTAATCGTCATGGTGCCGGCGGCGGCTGGAGAATTCTTTTCGCGCCCGATGTCGAGGAGCTTAGCCGAGAGCTACGGCGGCGAACTTTGGACAATGGAATTTAACGTTGAGTATCGCGAGCCGCAGACGACGGACAGACCGCTTTGCATTGACTTTGGCACGAGCAACACGACCGCTGGCACTTACGACTTGACTAGGGGCGGGCGACCGGAGCAAGTGACTTTCCGGGACGTGACGAACGATGAAATTATCTTCAGCGAGGTTTTGCCGACGATTGTTTATGTGGACAGCTGCCACGACGGGATTGTCTCTTACAAGCACGGCTACGAGGCTAAGCAGGAGATTATCGCGGCGGGCTACAACACAAAGGCGACTGTCTTTTACGAGATTAAGCGTTGGCTAAATTCGCTTGACACGCAAGAGGAAGTCACCGACGGACGGGAAACGGCGACAGTTACGCGGCGGGAGATTCTGGAAGATTATCTGCTTTACGTCATTCGGGCGGCGGAACAGCAATTCCAAGTCAAGTTCAAGAACCTGCACTTAACCGCGCCCGTCAAACTCCGCAAAAAATTCCTCAACGAGATGGAAAAGATTTTCGAGCCGCGGGGCTACGTCGTGGACAAGAATAGCTTGGACGAGGGCTTAGCAACGGTTTATCATTACATAGCTAAGCAGATAGAAAACGTCGGCGACACTTCGGGCAAGATTTTGATTCTGGATTGCGGCGGCGGTACGACTGATATGGCGAGCTGTCATTACCAGATTGAAAAGGGTAAAGATTGGCACGTGCTGAAGTTGGAGACGGACTTTGAGAGCGGCGATTCGAACTTTGGCGGCAACAACATCACCTATCGGATACTGCAAATGCTAAAGATGAAGATAGCCGCGAACTTGGAACGCAACGAGAACTTGCAGATATATGACCTTATCCCGGACGAGGACGACGACATTTTAAGCTTGATTGATTACGCTTACGAGAATAGGATTTACGACAATAAGAACGAGATTTATAAACGCTTCGAGGAGGAGTATGCCCGCGTCGAAAGTTTTATCCCGACGAAATTTGCCGAATACACCATGAAGAACGAACGCATTAAGGTTAAGCGGAACTTCTATTACCTTTGGCAACTGGCGGAGGCAATTAAAATTGAGTTCTTTAAGTCAAACCTAGTGAACGTCGACTTTGAGAAGAAGAAGAAAATTTTTGTGCGCAGTCCCGAAGAGTATTATTTGAGCGTGCGCAAGGATGGCAAGCTTCAACCGCAGGGCGACCCGATGGACGGTGTGGAGATTACGATACGCGAAATAAATCGAATCCTCTTGCCCGACCTGTACGCGATATTAAAGACGTTGTTAAGTCACTATGCGGAAGATGAGCTGATGAAGTATAAGTATCGGCTTAGCGGGCAATCGTGCAAGATAAACAAGTTCCGCGACCTGTTCAAGGAGTTTGTGCCGGGCAAACACATGCGCATACCTCGCAAGCGTGGCAGTGACGACAAGGCGCAAGTTGATAGCGTCGTCTTGAAGAAGTATTGCATACTCGGCAGTATTGAATACGTCCGCGACGCCAAGGCTCTGGGCAAGTACAAGGCAATCATCGAGGGCAACCGCACCCGCCGCATTTACGCGGTTAAAAGTTTGGTTGGTCGTGACGAACGGACTTTGCTTGAACGCGACGGCAGCTTGAATATAAGGAAATTCCCAATCGAGACGGGCGACACAAAGTTTTTGGTGCGCGGCGAAAACAATCGTATCGAACGGGAAATCCTCTACCACTTCGACAAGGGCGACGCCGATAATCTCTCGCTAGCTGACGTTATAAGAATCATGAGCAACGAGACGACTTACACCAAATCCGAGATTGAAAAGGAAATCGGCGAAAGACTCCAAGAAGTCGAGTTAGAAAGCTACGGCGGCAAGTTGCAACCAATCTTTTGCATCGCCGCCCTCGACGCGAACGACGGCTACGGCTTCAATGTCTATCAAATCGGCGTGAGTGTGAATGACATTGGCGCGACGGAGTATTGGCTACCGAAGATACGACATTTTGAAAGCTACGAGGACGAGAACTTGCAGACGTTCTTTAATGGGGATAAGTGATTATGTTAAGCAGAAAAGAATTGCGATTCGAGAGACGCTCAATCCTGACGGCGACGCAGCTTAGGGCGGTTGAAAAGTTCCCGCGAGAATTCCTGCGGCTTATGTTTTCGGATTACGGCAACGGGATAATAAGCGGCATGGACTTTATCGAACGCGACGACGAGATTTTTTTGACGGAAGGGCTTTTGAAGCTCGGCGACAAAATTTTCTTCGCGGACGAGATAAATTTATCGGGGCTGATGACGGGCACGGCGGGCGGCAAGCGTTATCGATTTGTCTTGGACGAGCCGCAACGCTCAGCTTATGAGAACGTCATCACGGAAAAGATTTCGCTAAGCGTTCGCGAGCTTGAGGAGGACGGCGGGCTTGAGTTCGGACGATTCAAAGCGGGGCTGGTTCATTTGCCGGCGGTTGACGCGGAGGACTTGTTCAGGGAATTTACGCGGGCGAGCCGATTAAATTTGCTCAACGTGCCATTTGCGGTTCGCGGGGGCGTGACCTTCCCTCCGATAGTCTTTAGGGCAATCCTTTGGCGACTGGAGCACAAAAAAAATCCCGCGCCCGTCGACTCCGCGTTGATGATTCGGTTGGCGGACGTAGGAGCGGTTTCTATGCACGCGCTGAAAATCTTCGTCGAGGGCAAGGGCATCGCGTGGCGTGATGATTCGCGGGAAAATATCTTTAAATCAGTGCTTGAGGCTGTCGACAAGGAGTGGGAAATAACTTTACCCGAAATTATTTCCGAGCCTAAGGAATCTTCCAAACAGGAGACTCCAGACTACGACGGCATATTCATATAGCGTAAAGTGCTTTGGCATTGGCGGTGGTGTAAGCGGCGACCTCCTCTAGGGTCTCGCCCCTTAGCTCCGCCAATTTTTTTGCGACCTCGATGACGTAAGCTGGCTCATTGCGTTTGCCGCGATAGGGCGTCGGTGCTAGGTAGGGTGCGTCGGTCTCAATCAACAGCATATCACGCGGGGCGGCGCGGACGACTTCAGGCAACTTCGCGGAGTTCTTAAACGTCAAAGGACCATCGACGCCAATTAGCCAACCGAGCTTCCAAACTTCGCGAGCCGTCTCCAAACTACCCGAATAGCAATGCAACACCCCGCGCAAGCCGCGAGCTTCCCTCTGCAAAATCTTTAGCGTGTCGCCGTGCGCGTCCCTGTCATGCACGCAAACGGGCAAGTTCAACTGGCGGGCAAGGTCGAGTTGCTCAATAAAAATCTTCTGCTGAATCAGTCGCCGCGCCGAATCCTTTTCCCAATGATAATCCAAACCGATTTCCCCGACGGCGATAACTTTATCCGTGACGAGCTCGGCAAGCGTCGTGCAAGTCTTCTCGTCGAAGTCGTCAATCTCTTCTGGGTGAATGCCCACGCCCGCATACAGCTCCGCGAAGGTCTTAGCCAATTCGACGACAGCAACTGAACTTTTAAGCGTGCTCCCGAAATTTATAATCCGTTCGACTTGGGCGGCGCGGGCGCGTGTCAGAACCTCGGCGCGGTCTTCGGAAAATTTTTCGTCCTCAAGGTGGCAATGCGTATCGATAAACATCAATCAATCTCCTTTGAATTCGTTAGGGTAGATGAGCTTAGCCATAGTCTTTACGGCTTCGGGATAGCGTAGCCCTGGACTTAACAGGAATAAATCTTGCGGCAGGAAGTAAAGCCGCTTGTCCTTGATTGCCCCGATTGCTTGCCATGCCGCGTTTGATTCGATTGCCCGTGTCATGTTCGCTTTAATCTCGGCGAGGTCGCCCATACTCGTCACGAAAATTATTTCCGGATTTTGTTCGGCAAGCGTTTCCATGCTGTAAGGGGCGGCGTCGGGATTTTTTTCAAGCGGCGTCATGCCAAAGGCAACGTTCTGCCAACCAAACATCTGGACGATTGAACCGGCAATGCTCCCATCAAGCTGAACCGTCAATCCCTGCGCCGTCGAGTGAAGAATTGCCACGCGCAACGGAGCCTTCGGAACCTTATCAACGATAGCTTTAATCTCGGCGTCCATGTCGCTGATAATCTTATCGCCCGCCTCAACGTCGCCGCTTACCAAAGAGAAAATCTTTAGCCCGCGTTTGAATTCGTCA